>CAZHPL010000210.1:1805-3700 GCA_964534495.1 uncultured Lishizhenia sp. | reverse complement strand
TTGCAAATTGGAATTTCAGCAACAATATGACCTGTAAAACGCATCGGTAGGCGAGAGGTACCCAAAATCATGGATTCATCGGGACGGTTCAAATGATAGACAGCTCCGCCAAAATAAAAATGTTTGCTAAAACCAATAAATCCAGCTGAAGCGTCAAAAAATCCGCGACGACCATTTCCTCTTGGAACATCGCCTGTTTGGTAAATGAAACCTCTTCTTGGGTCAATCATATCGCCGAAAGTTAGTTTGCTCCAATCCAAGTATTTTTGATAATAAGCAGCACGTGCGCCAAACATCAACGAAAACTTACGTGTCACTTTTAAATTGTACGAATACATCAAACCTAACATGGACGTTTGAATGGTTCCTTGACCTTGCATGTCATGGGTTGCAATGATACCAACTCCTCCTGATACACTTTTTGCATAGGTATCAAAAGCAGCGCTGAAAGTATTGTAATTTCCTGTCAACTGTGGCCATTCATTGCGGTAATTCAAGGCAACACGCGGACATCCCGATGAACCTGCCATTGCTGGATTCAGGTAAATTGGGTTGGCATAAAACTGTGTAAACGTTGGGTCTTGTGCAAGTGCTTGTCCTGCTCCAAAAATCAACAATAAACTGAAAATTACTCTTTTCATAATCAAAGGGTTATGTATCTTCTTGCCTTACGGCTTTCCGATGAATTAAATCGTATAGTTAGCTGGTGGGTAAGCGCATTCGTTCCAAGTACGGTTGATGGTGCATACGTGGATTGAGCAAATAAACTGAAATGTGGTCTGGATAAACCAATTAATCCAGTCCATTGTTGATTTGAACCATAAGATGCTCCCATCATCATGGAATAGGCTTTTAAACTAAATCCTGCAAAGTAGTTTTTACGATACGGATTAAAGTCTGCATACAAATACGGCGAGAAAACCAATTTTTCATTGCGAGAAATGTATTGTGTTCCTGCAATTAAGTTGATGGTGCTGTATGCTTTTGAATTAGAAAAATCGGTGTTACTGTAAATGTTGTTATAGTGACCTAATAAGTTGGAAGCTTGGAAACCTAAGTAAAATAAAGGTGTATTGATGGTTAAACCTGCATCTACATCACGGTACCAAAGTTTACGACCAATTGCTAATGAAGTATCATAATTGAATTGTTGTGTATGGCCTGTTTCAAATTCAACAGCAGCATTATTTTGAATTTTTGTTCGGTCTAACAATTGATTTCCCATTTTAAAACGCAAAGCAGGTTCAATCGAAATGCTTCTTGTCAATGAAATTTTCGGTGAATAAATCAAAGCTGTATTCCAATTTTGAATTACGCCATTTCCATAATAATCGTAATTGGCTTGAAGACCAAAACCAGAACGAATGCCACGCGCATAAAAATCAAGGCTTAACTGCTGACTGAATTTTTGCTGTGCTGCATTTCCGGCCCAACGCGCTCTACTAACAGAATAAAAACGCGTTTTTGAAGTCGCTCCGATATTGCTAAAGTTTACATCAACATCTGATTTTTCAGGAATGGCGTAAGTATGGTCAGGAATATTTGTTAAAGCAATATCACGACTTAAGGCTCTTTCAATTTTATTTAAAATTTTGGGTGTATGACGACCATTCATTGCCAATTCAAGGTCTTTTTCACTTGTCATTTTTGTGTGAATTTCTTCACCACGAATTTGGTATCCATCTAATGGACTCAGTGAATTGTATTGTAATCGATTAAGTGTTAAGTTGGAACCAGCTTGATTTAAGTTGTTTGAAGAAATCACAGTAATATTTTCCGTATTTATTGAATTATTCAAATTTGCGGAAACAGATGGGTTGTATGAAAAAGTAAAATTATTTACGCTGGAATTGGAAGCATAATTTGTGTTATCAATAATTTGATTAGAGTTTTGA
>CAZHPL010000210.1:0-1795 GCA_964534495.1 uncultured Lishizhenia sp. | reverse complement strand
ATTGTTTGATTGAATTCATTTGAAGCTACACTTACAGTAATTTGACTTCCTGTTTCTTGAAGTGAATTAGCTGATGAAGTAGCGTTTTGAGAAGCATTAATTCTATTAGCCGCATTACTTGTATTTGTATGAACTTGCGTTTTATTTTCAATTTTAGCAAGATTGTTTTGTTGAATAGAAGTCTGATGATTGTAAACAAATAGACTAGCTATAAATAGCAACACAGCTGCAACTGACCAATAGAGAGGAACGATTCTTCGTTTTTTGAACAAACGTTCTTTTTCTTTAAAAACAAGCGGTTCAGAAACAATATGGCTTTCATTCCAAGCGTCTAAGTCAACTTCTAAATCGGGATTGTTGAGTAAATAATTTTCAAGTAATTCTTCTTGCGCAGGAGAAAGATTCCCTTCGGTATAATCGAAAAGCCAACGTTCTATATTATCTCTTGTTGGAATCTTCATGCCAATTCGTTCAATCCTTTTAACTGCTTTTTAATCTTCATGCGTGCTCTGAAAAGATACACTTTGACTTGAGATTCTGAAATACCTAAGATTTCACCAATCTCGTCATACGCATAGCCTTCAAGGTCGCGCAACAGGATAATGCTTTTTTGAAGTGGAGGCAAAATGCTGACAATGTGGTCAATTGCTTGCTTCGATTCAAATTTGAAAGATGTAATTTCTCCTCTTTCCGGCAATTGATGATTTTCCAGCAAAGTTGTACGTGCTTTCTTTTGAACGAAATTAATCATTGCATTGTGCGCACAAGTAAACAACCATGATTTTGCTTTTTCAACTTCAATTTTATCCCTGTTTAGCCAAAGTTTTTCAAAAACATCTTGTACAATATCACGCGCTTCCTCTCTATTTTTGAGAAAGTTAACAGAAAAACGGAAGAGTGGATCACTCAGTTTTTCTACAGCGTTATTGTACTCGTTTCTATTCAAACCTTGCCTTTAGCAGTTAAACAAATTGAACTGTCTGAAAGTTACAGACGGCATAAATTATTTTCTCAAATATACATTTTCTTTTATTACAACCTTAACCGAATGAATATTTGAAAGTTACATTTATTAAAAGTTCTTTGTAGATAGAATTTATACTCTTCAAACATTACTTTTTCAAAAAGTTGTAGGTTTATGCAAAATATAATTTGTGAAATATAGCATTGTCATACCGGTTTTTAATAACAGCAAAGGAATTCAAACGCTTTATGATCAACTAAAGTCATTTTTTAAAGAACAATCTGCTGAATTTATTTTCGTGGATGATGGAAGTTTGGACGACAGTTGGGATGCCTTGAAATTGTTGAAAAAAAAGGATGATGCTGTTCGTATTTTTCGTTTAGCCAAGAATTTTGGGCAACATGCGGCTACTTTATGTGGTTTTTTACATGCCAAAGGAGAATGGGTTTTGACAATAGATGATGATTTGGAAGTATTACCTTTCGAATTTGAGAAATTGATACAAGAACAGCAAAAAAGCGAAGCAATTGTTGTTTACGGTGAATATGCGCAACAAGATTCTTTCTTTCGTAAACTCTCAAAATCCATTTATAAAAGCTTATCTAAATTAGAAGGAAGTAACAAGGGGAGAGGTAGCAGTTTTCGTTTGGTTAAAGGAGATTTGGCAAGGAAATTAGCTGAAAGCCATCGTCATTTTGTTTTTATTGATGAGTTTCTATTGTGGTACACAGATAAAGTTGCATTTGTGAAAGTGGAAAACAATCCCGACCCGATTCGAAAAAGTCGTTATCAAATGAAAAATTTGGTTCAAACCACCGGTAAAGTTCTTTT
>CAZHPL010000209.1:0-5372 GCA_964534495.1 uncultured Lishizhenia sp. | reverse complement strand
ATATGATGCGCAATTCACGAGAAGATGTAGTTAAAATCATCAATTTAGCAGGTGATCAAATGTCTGCGACTTCTACAGGTTTAGATTTATCTGCAAAGATTTTAGAAATGGTTGCTCAATTGGAAGTTTTGTCAACAGAAGTGACTGTTGATTTTATCAAAAAAGAATTTCAAGAATTGCTTTAAGATTGAAAATCAGTTTATTTCACAATGTGAATAAATCCATGTTTCACACCTTTATCAAGTGGTGATTCATATTCCAATTTGTAAAAATAAACACCTTCTTCCACTTCTTTTCCATTCATAGTATCTCCCATGAATTGAGAAGAAGTTTCTGTTTGTTCATAGACAACATTTCCCCAACGGTTAACAATGGTCAATTTGTATTTGTCACAGGTTTGAAAATACGATTGTAAATCCAAGGTGTCATTGATCCCATCTTTGTTTGCAGTCAATACATTTGGCATTTCAAAATCATTGAATCCATAGATATTCGCGATAGCAGCTGCTACATCAGTTGGAGACGAAACACAACCGTATTGTGATGTGATAAATGCTGAATAAGTTCCCATTTGATTAATTTCAAACGGAATTGTAAAGGTTGGCATGTTCGAAATGAAATCATTTGGACCTGACCAAGAAATGGTGGAGTTAGCTTCTGCTTGAGAACTGAAAGTAATATCGTCACCAGGACAGTTAGGCGTTGTTGCGGCAAGAACGGGTGGTTGTGGAATTGGGTAAACATAGATGCTGAACCCATCAGTATTTGTACAGCCAAAATCTGTGGTTGCTGTTAATGTAATAGGGTAAATTCCAGCAGAAGATAATGTACCTGAATAATTCGTATTGGTAGAAACCACTGTTCCATTTTGAGTCCATGCAAACACCATGTTTTCTTGTGTGTCATTAACGCTAAGATTTACAGCATCAAAAGTTTCACCAGCACATAAAGTTGTGTCAACAGTATAAACGATAGAAGGAATTGAATGAGCAAAAATGGTTTGCGTTAGTGTGTCATCACAAGTCAATCCCGGATATGAATCGGTTAAAATCAACGACATAGTATTGTTTCCAGGTTGAGATAATAAGGTTGAATACACAGAATCAGAAGAAACACTTGAACCATTTAACACCCAATTTCTTGTAAAACCAACAGTGTTGTAAAATGAAGAATCTGAAAACACTACTGGTATATCTGTACATTGTTCAACAAAAGAAAAATCTGCAACGGGATTTGGGTAAATAAAAACTTGACCTGTTGTTGAGTCTGTACAACCAAAATCTGTGGTAGAAATTAATTGTAAATTCATCGTATCCGAAGCAGAAAATGTAAATGGAATTGTTGAACCTGTCAAGGTATCTTGACTATTGATAATCCAAGTATGTGTCATTGGTGCTCCATCTGAAACTAAACTTACTGCATTTAAATTGAGTGTATCACCGACACAGTTATCATGAGCATCAATAATAGCTTGTGGAATAGCATGAATAATAACAGGTTTTGTAATTGAATCAATACATCCTGCGTCAGAAGTGGCAACAAGCGTTACATTGTAGCTTCCTGGGGCTGGGAATTGATGTTGGAAGTTAGTAGTATTCGCAGAATAGCCATCTGTTGAATGCCAATGATAAGTATCAGCGATTCCATTTTGATAGGTTGTTTGATTAGATAAATTCACAGTATCACCATTACAAACTCCTGTATTGTCAAAATTGGGAAACACATCCGCTGGCATTAATGTGGCACTTAAAGTGGCAACACATCCATTTACTGATGTGATGGTACACGTAACAACTTGACCACTCGTTGGGTTGTTAACCATAATGGTTGGACCTGTTTGTCCGGTACTCCATTGATAATTTGCAAAACCTTGAGGTGCAGTTAGCAAAGCAAAATTCATTCCGTTATTATTTAAGCAATAACGTGAATCAATTTGAAAAGGTGCACATCCAGCATCGACATACGCGTACCCAAAGTGAGCTCCTTGTCCACAATCACCCGTAGCAAAGTCCAAAGTTACTGTTTGATTCATATAGGCTGAAGCATCAACACCAATGGTGACCCAGTTTTTATAACGAATAGTTGTACCTTGTGTATTACACGTTTGAAAACCTGCTGCTGAACCTGATGCAGCAACATAATAATAGGTACAAGGAATAACTTGTCCAGACTGATTTAGCAATTTAGCTTCGAAACGAGGTTGATCTGCAGCTGAATGTCCAGGGTCTTCTAATACTACTGCATATTTATAAATAATCAAAGAGGTTTGTGGGGTAATACTAAATGTGTAACGAAGTCGTTCAGCTTGTTGATTTACATCAGAATTTCCAAGTCTAGCTGAAAATGTACCTCCTGGAGCAACAACAGGAACATTTCCACATGTAAAGGGATCCGTTCCTGTTCCTGTCATTATGGTATGACGACCATTCACAATTCCATTAGTTGGAGTACTAATAGAACAACAAGACCCTGTTTGTCCTACCCAGTTTTGTAACGTGCCTGATTCAAAATCAGAATTTGTACAACCTGCTGCTAATTGAGCATGTGCTATTGTAGAAAATAATTGAAGGAAAAACAACAACAGTAGGCGTGTAGTTAGCTTTCTTGGTGTCATAGATGTAGCATTGTGTTTGTAGTTAGACTTGCGAAAATTGTAAAAGTTGCATTGAATTATTTTAATAACTCAATAACTCCTGCAGCTCCTTGTCCAGTTCCAACACACATTGTTACGATTCCGTATTTTGATTTTCTTTCTCTTAACTCATTAATCAACTGAACACTTAGTTTAGCTCCCGTACATCCAAGTGGGTGACCTAATGCAATTGCACCTCCATTTACGTTCACAATGTCAGGATTAACTCCTGTTTCTCTGATTACAGCTAATGATTGAGATGCAAACGCTTCATTCAACTCAAATAAGTCAATATCGTTTAAAGTTAATCCAGCTTGTTTGATAGCTTTTGGAATAGCATCTACAGGACCGATTCCCATAATTCTTGGCTCAACACCAACAACACTGTAGGAAACCAAACGAGCTATAGGTTCAATATTTAATTCTTTCACCATTTTTTCTGACATGACAATAACGAATGCTGCACCATCAGAAGTTTGTGAAGAGTTTCCAGCTGTTACAGAACCTCCATTTGCAAATACAGGTTTAAGACCATTTAATGCAGCTAAAGTACTAGCGCGTGGACCTTCATCAGTGTCAACTGTATATTTTTTTACTTGTCTTTTCTCGTTTTCATCTAAGAAAATATGTTCGATTTCAACCGGAACGATTTGACTTTTAAATCTTCCTGCTTGAATTGCAGCAATTGCTTTTTCGTGTGAATGTAATGAAAAGGCATCTTGTTCATCACGGCTAACATTGTATTGCTTAGCAACTGCTTCTGCAGTAAGTCCCATTCCCCAATACCAATCTGGATGTTCTTTTCCAACTTTCGCATTAGGAACGATTCTCCATCCTCCCATTGCCATTACAGACATGGATTCAACTCCACCTGCAATGATACAATCAGCCATTCCCGTTTCGATTTTCGCTTTTGCAATGGCAATTGTTTCCAAACCTGAAGAACAATAACGGTTTACGGTGATACCTGGCACTTTGTCCGTACCCAATCCCATCAATGAAATCAAACGTCCCATGTTCAAACCTTGTTCTGCCTCAGGTGTTGCATTTCCAACAATCACATCATCAATTCGTTCTTTATCCAACTGCGGAACACTTGCCACCAAATGCTTGATTACATCTGCTGCTAAATCATCTGGACGATAGAATCTGAATCCACCTTTTCCTGCTTTTCCTACTGCAGATCTGTAACCTGCCACAATGTACGCTGTATTTCCCATTTTTTATTTTTAATTAGTTGTTATCAATCAATTCTGTTTTAGCTCTTTTGTTTTTAAGGTAACTCAATAACACAGGTAGTAGTGAAATCAAAATGATGCCAATGCAAACCAAGTCAATGTGTTTTTTAATCCATTCAATTCCTCCCAATAAATAACCTGCAAGTGTTAGGCTGAAAATCCAAAGAAATCCTCCAATAAGGTCGAATAAAAAGAACTTTCTGTAATCCATTTTCCCAACACCAGCTGCGAAAGGTGCAAATGTTCGAACGAAAGGAACGAAGCGTGCCATTATGATTGCCTTCACGCCGTTTTTCTCAAAAAAGACTTCGGTTTGATCCAAATATTTTTTCTTAACGATTTCTTTTCCTCTTACACGGATGTTAAGCACACGCAAACCTATTTTTCGTCCAATCCAGTAATTGGAATTATCACCTAATACAGCTGCGCAAAACAATAATAGTAAAACATACGTCAAATTCAATTCTCCTGATGCTGCAAATAATCCTGCTGTAAATAGCAAAGAATCTCCAGGTAAAAATGGCATGGCAACTAAGCCTGTTTCGATGAAAATCACCAAAAACAAAATCACATAGATGGTAGTCCCATAATTTTCGAAAATCCAAGGGAAATCAAGGTGAATGATGTGTTGAAATAAATCTATCAGTGCGTGCATCTTCTAATCAAGTTGTAAAGAAGGATCTACTTTTTCCTTCCAATTTGTAATTCCACCTTCCATGATAAAAACATGTTGGTATCCCAATTCTGTTTCTAAAAAATTCCCCAAAGCTTCAGCCCGTCTACCTGATTGACACATTAATATGACTTGCTTATCTTTTGAAATATTGTTTTTGATTTGTTCAATTTCACCCATCGGGATATGAGTCGCATCGATATGGCAAGAATCAAACTCATAATTTTCGCGAATGTCTAATAATACAACATCCTGCTTTTCAGCTAATAAATCCCTGCATTGGGTTGGACAAATAATTTCCATGTAAGGCTCGTTCAATTTTGAGCGCTTAAATTAGTCAAAAAAACTCAATTAATCGTTATTGGGTCAAAATTATTGCTCCGTTTTCAAGTGAGTTTTTTGCTTGTATCCAAGGCATTGAAATGACCTTAGTTGATTTTGAAGAAATATCTGTGGCTTGATATGCAATAAAAATTGCTTTTTGATTGTAATGAACCCATCGCCCCTTTTCTGTCTTTAAAACTGAAATTTGATCGTTTCCAAATTGAATGTCAATGTCTCTTTTTCGTATATTGAGATACTTTACCTCTGACGGATAAATTTTGCGATATGCATCAATCGTATATTTTATTTTCACTTCCTTTTCCTTAGGAGCATCATATAAACACAAGGATTGTTCTCCATTTTTGACAACCATTAATAATTGATTGTTATTGAAAAAGCAAATGTGTTTTTCTTCCTGATTTGAAAATCGTGTTTGAATGATGAAAATCAATAATGCAACCAAGGATAATGATGCCCATTTCCAGTACCTTGATTGAGGAGAAAG
>CAZHPL010000208.1:921-5386 GCA_964534495.1 uncultured Lishizhenia sp. | reverse complement strand
CCACCAATCTTAATATTTTCTCCAGCTCGTTCTGGTAGGTTAAATACAACCAAAGACACGTATAATAATGTGAAATTGGTTCCGGAAGTGGTTATTAATGTTGTGAATTTTGATATTGTTCAACAAATGAGTTTGGCAAGTTCACCCTACGCTCCCGGTGTAGATGAGTTTGTAAAATCAGGATTTACTGCAGTTGCATCCGAAACAATCAAGCCATTCCGAGTAGCTGAGTCACCGGTTCAATTTGAGTGTAAGGTAAATCAAGTAGTTGAGCTAGGAACTGAAGGTGGTGCGGGTAATTTAATCATTTGTGAGGTTACTCGAATTCATATCAATGAAGAAGTATTGGATGAAAATGGAATGATTGATCAGCACAAAATTGATTTAGTCTCGCGGATGGGGGGTGATTGGTATTGCAGAGCTGATTCAAAATCAATGTTTGAGGTTAAAAAACCCATAACAACATGTGGAATTGGGTTTGATCAGTTACCAAATGATGTCTTGAATTCGAAAATATTTTCAAAAAACGAATTAGGTCAATTGGCTGGCATAGAGGAGCTTCCTAATGAAACAGACGTGAATGAATACAAATTACTGGAGTTAAGCGATTTATTTGTAACTTTAGAAGACGATGCCGAAAAACTTGAAATCGAACTTCACAAGCGAGCATCAGAATTACTCAAGCAAAATCAATTACAAGAAGCTTGGTTGACACTTTTGGCATTTAATAATGGATAAATAAAATAATAATAATATGTTTAAAATTACAGGTACAATTAAGGTTCTGAACCCAACGGTTCAAGTTTCAGAAAAATTTTCAAAAAGAGAATTTGTATTGACGGAAAATTTAAGTCAATATCCACAAGATATATTATTTCAAGCAGTGCAAGATAGATGCGCGCTTTTAGATGGAATGAACGTGGGCGAACAAGTGGAGGTTTCTTTTAATTTGCGTGGTAGAGAATGGACAAGTCCTCAAGGTGAAGTAAAGTATTTTAATTCATTAGACGCCTGGAGAATTGAAAAAGTGGGACAAGGAATGCCTGCTGGTGGCCCTTCAAATATGGATTTAAATGCAGTGCCAACTTCGAATCCAGTGGATGCATTATTGACTAGTAATGATGAGACGGATGACCTTCCGTTTTAAGAAATGAAACCGCTTATATTTTTTGTATTCCTTCTTGCTGTTATGGCCTTTTGGAATAATGCTTTTGGACAGTTGACGTTAACCGAAAACGATTTTGCTTCACCAGGAGATACGGTTCGATTTAGTCAAACAAATCAAACAACAACGGATTATTCCTCTTCAAGTGCGGGATATACATGGGATTTTTCAAACTTGTCGGCTAATAGTCAATTTTTAAGGGAATTTACTTCCATCGGTTTTAGTCCAGTGCAATTAACATTTGGAATTGCTGCTCCTCAACAGTATCAGGCATCATATTTTATTCCAGAAAATGCCTTACCGCTTGATCAGGTTAATGGGTTTTTACCAGTTACGTTGTCAGACCCTAGGTCCTATCAAAAATCTACAACAGATTCCATTACCAAGGTTGGATATTCAATTAAAATAGAAGGTTTTGACGTAGCTTTTAAATCAGATACGATTGAAACTAAATACAAATTTCCAATGGCTTATCAGCAAGTTTTCAATACGAAGGGTTATACTCTTATCGATTTAAGTCCCGCTGCTGATTTTAAAGTGAAGCAATTAAGGTATGTCACAAGTACGGTTGATGGATATGGACAATTGATATTGCCGTTTGGAACATTTGAAGTTCTTCGTGTAAAACGAGAAATTAACGAAATTGATTCTATTTACCAATCTTTCTTTGGTGCACCTTCTTGGTTTGGTGCACCACCATTTCAAACGATAGAATACGAATGGATAGCTCAAAATAAAAAGGACGTTCTGTTGAAAATTGTAGTAAATAATGCACAAGGGACAGAACAAATCCAGGCAATTGAATATCAAGATATTTACTTAGGATTGGATGCTGGTTTGAATGAGAATGATTTTGAAGCTACGGTTTATCCAAATCCTACCACTAATTTAATCCAAGTAAATTCGATCTTGCCAATTCGAAATTTAAGATTATTTGACTCTAAAGGATTAAAATTAGATCAACTGTCTGAAGTGAATTCAACCCATTTCTCTCTAAATTTTGACAATTATTCAAACGGTGTTTATTTTTTAGAACTTCAAAGTAACACCGGATTCAAAATGATTCGGGTAACTAAAAACTAATCCGTAATTTTGCACTAGGCAAATCAGTCTATCGCTGTTTTGAGAAATCAAGAGAGAGGAAAGTCCGGGCAGTACAGAGCGTCGTACTTCCTAACGGGAAGGTCTTACAGGTTCAAGCTTGTGGGAACAGAAAGTGCCGCAGAAAGGAAAACTACCTTGGCAAGTTCTACTTGTTAGGGAAAAGGTGAAAAGGTGGAGTAAGAGCCCACCGCGTTATTGGTGACAAGAACGGCAAGGAAAACCTTACGAACTGAAAGACCAAATATACCGAGGCTTGAGGGTTGCTCGCCCAATCTCGGAGGGTAGGTTGATTGAGGCTGACGGTGACGTCAGTCCTAGATAAATGATAGACTACTGAGCTGCTTGCAGCGAAGGATACAGAACCCGGCTTATGATTTGCCTTTTTTTAATTTTCATTGATGATTTTACAATTTATACAAGAATTAGAATTTGCGTTTGAAAGGAATCGAAATGAGCTAGAGTCTGAAGGAATGTCTCGTTACATGAAATATCGATTTACGTATTTTGGTATTAAGAAACCAAAAAGAGCAGAGATACAAAAAGCATGGTTTCGGCGTATTCCCAAGGATTTGAGTTATGAAAAAAAACGTGAATTGGTGCTTGAATTATGGCAAAAAGAAGAACGAGAATTCCATTATGTCGCAATGGATTTTATTGCTAAGTGGAAGGATTCAGAGCTTTCTATTGAGGATTTAACTTTTATGGAATGTTTGCTAACCAATCATTCTTGGTGGGATTCAGTGGATACTTTAGCAAGTAATTTTCTCGGAAGATATTTACGCTTGTTTCCAGGACAGCGTGATTCGGTAATTAATTCTTGGCGTAAAAGTGATAATTTGTGGTTAAGACGTTCATGCCTAATTTTTCAATTGCGTTATAAATCAGCTACAAATTTCACCTTACTTAGAGGACTGATTCTGGAGTTAAAACACGAAAAAGAATTCTTCATTCAAAAGGCGATTGGCTGGTCACTGCGTGAATACGCGAAAACAAATCCGGAATCAGTTCGGAATTTTGTTGTAGAATCCGGAATTCAGGGCTTAGCTAGACGTGAAGCGCTAAAACACATAGGTTAGGCGAAAATCCCTTTCAAAATCATTAAAACCTCCTCCGATTGTTCAATATGTGCCATGTGCCCCGCCTTTTCCAGTACAAAAAGATTTTTGGTTGATTTGAGTTGGTTCTTTAAGAAATCTATTTCCACGAGTTTGTCCAATTTACCATGTATCAAAAAATAATTGGTTTGATTTTCACGTACTTCACTTGTGAAATCTTTACGTTCACGCATTGCAAGTGCTGAATACGCAATTGATTCGGGCTCCATACTTAAAGCCTCCTCTATCAATGAATCTATTTCAATTGAGTGTTTTTCAGGATTGCCAAATAAATTAGGAATAGCCTCCTGGATAAATAGTTTCTTGGCTTTGAATGCAATTTCTGCCACACGAATGCGGTCTTTTTTCTTTTGCTCACTATCCCCCCAAAAATTCGAATTAAGTAAAACAACCTTTTCACATCGTGAATCTATTTCTTTCAATAATAAACCTACATAGCCTCCCATGGAATGTCCGATGACGGAATACGAATTAATCTTAAGAAAATTCAACACTTTGATTACTTCATCTGCAATAAAATCCATACTAGGACTTTCTGAATTATCTGTTAGGGATGACTTTCCATGGCCAGGCAAATCAATGAAAATATTTTGTGTTTTTAAGCATTTTAGGTCAAGAAAAGACCACATCGAACTCGACTCCAAAAATCCATGCAAAAAAACAAGGGGTTTACCTTCCCCTTCAACTGTAAAATGCAACACGTTTATGAATTCATGATATTCTCGATTTCCTCTGCCTCAAGTGGAATGTCTTTCATTAAATTAAATGGTTCACCCTTTTCTTGAACTACTAAATCGTCCTCGAGTCTAATTCCTAATCCCTCTTCTGGTATATAAATTCCCGGTTCACAGGTAAAAACCATTCCTGCTTGAATCGGTTCGTTCCAAAGTCCAACATCATGTGTGTCAAGCCCAAGGAAATGAGACGTTCCGTGCATAAAATACTTTTTGTATGCAGGCCAATCTGGATTTTGATTTTTAATATCGTCTAATGTTATCAATTTTAAATTTACCAATTGTTCTTCCATTAATAGTCCAACTTGCTTGTGATACTCGGACATTATCGTTCCAGGAACCAATAA
>CAZHPL010000208.1:0-911 GCA_964534495.1 uncultured Lishizhenia sp. | reverse complement strand
TGAGCTTCCGTTTTTACATGTAAAACAGCATTGTAAACTTCTTTTTGTCGAGTCGTAAATCGGCCGTTTACAGGAATACATCGTGTTAAATCTGATGCGTAGTTGGCATACTCAGCTCCAACATCCAACAGTATCACGTCACCATCCTTGCATTGCTGATTATTTTCGATGTAATGCAAAACACATGCATTTTTGCCCGACGCAATAATTGGTGTATAAGCAAAACCTTTGGAGCGATTTCGCAAAAATTCATGAGCTAATTCTGCCTCAATTTCATATTCCCACACTCCGGGTTTTATATATCTTAACAATCTTCTCACTCCAGCTTCTGTGATTTTACAAGCTTTTTGTATCAATTCAAGTTCTATTGATTCTTTGATTGAACGAATTTTATGTAGAATTGGCGCTGATTTAAAAACCTGATGCGCCGGAAAATCTTGTTTCACTTTTTTTATGAAGCGATCTTCTCTCGTTTCTACTTCTGTATTCGCCCTGAGATGTTCGTTGGTATTTAAATAAATTCCTTGAGCTTCTGCCATGAGTTGCTTGAAAATTGTAGGAAATTGTTGTAGCCAATAAACTGTTTTAATACCTGCAGTTTCAAATGCAGCTTGCTTTGTGAGTTTTTCTCCTTCCCAAATGGCAATGTGTTCGCTCGTTTCTTTCAAAAATAAAACTTCACGATGAGCAGGATTTGAACAATCTGGAAAAAGCACTAAAATTGATTCTTCCTGGTCAACTCCAGATAAGTACAAAATATCGCGATGTTGTTGAAAAGGCATTGTGCTATCTGCACTTATTGGATAAATATCGTTGGAATTGAAAACAGCAAGTGTATTTTTTTCCATCCTTTGAGTAAACTTCTGTCTGTTTTTCACATAGAGTGAACTGTCTATTCGATCGTATTTCAT
>CAZHPL010000207.1:4882-5409 GCA_964534495.1 uncultured Lishizhenia sp. | reverse complement strand
TATCGTGAAAGTCATCGCCGTCAAAATTGGAAGTGAAGTCACAATCGTTTGATTTTAGCACAATTTTATAATTAAGGTAGGTGTGACAAATATCAATTGTATCCTTGTAAATCGTTGTTCCATAAGGAATACTGTCGTACAAAGTATAAGTCCCAGCAGGATATTCGCGGTACAAATAGTAATAATCATTAAAGCCAGGCAACTGATTTGAGCAAGGTTTATTCCATTGAACGACTGCTGTTCCATTTAACGGGTTGGTGACATTCAAAAAGATGTTTCGCAGTGTATCGGAATTTCGAAGTGTATTGCCATTACATCCGGAGCGCACACCAACAAACAAATCTTTGGCAGAAGTTACTCCTGTAAGTGTGTAAGTCGATGAATTGATATTGCTAAAACTCGCTAACAATCCATCCTGAACGGAATAAATTTCATAGCCGACAAAGGTTCCGTTTGGATCCGAAACTGGATTCCAATTTATGGTCACATCTCCGTTTGCAGCTGTTTGAATGCAGTTGATTTGAGTT
>CAZHPL010000207.1:0-4872 GCA_964534495.1 uncultured Lishizhenia sp. | reverse complement strand
ATTACGCCCGGATTGATAACAGTTATGGTTACGGTTGCATACGAAACTTTGGGAACTTGGCAGTAATTGTCTTGCACCTTGAAAACAAAATGGTAGGGAACAGCATCACCCACAATTCCATATTGGTTCACTAAATGGTCACAAGTCGTTTGCCAATCAAATGACGCAGTAACTCCTTGAGTTCCTGTTATCGGTGTTGTTGCATTTAAGTAGGCGCAAGGTTCAATATCACAACCCGTTGAAAGTGTAAAATTAGTGCCAAACATAGGGCCAGATGCAGTCAAATAAACCGATTGAGGCGAACCATCTTGAAGTAATTCATTATCCGTAACAACTAAATCAAAATGAATGGGATCGCCAGCAACAACAGTTGTTTCAAACGAATTTCCAGTAAATGGTGCAGCAATTGTGGGCGTAGTATTAGCTGCATTACAAGCCGTTACAACCAATTGCATTTCGCGTTCTACTTCAGAAATCAATACGCCTTGACGATACGATTTAACAGAAATTTTAACTACATAATTACCAACACTATAGCTTTTGAAAGTCAGCTCACCTGTTAAAGGGTCAATGCTTGCAGGTACATTCGAAGGATTTAAAGACGTTCCCGGTGTTGGGCTAGTGTACGAAAAACCAGATTCAAATGGAATCGGTAGTGGATTTGTGGGTGGATTGTAGTTGCCACTTGGAAAATGGTCGAAAGGTGTTCCAAAATCAAAATGCAAGGAATCCAAATCAGGATCAATGGCGTTCATGTTGTACCGATAAGGTGTTGTTGCACAACTTACAAAATAAGGTTCTTGTAAGAAAATAGGGGATGAATCTAAACAAGATCCAGGGGCTGCATTTGGAATGGCGTACATTTTAGCAGCAAGCGTAATTCCATACAAGGATGGATTTTGAATATTTGTTAAAGAAGAACTTCGTGAGAAATTTTCATACGTAAAAATCCAACCTCCAGCAGGCGGCGTGCCTGTTAAGGTGATGGGTAGACTACGATAGGTAATGCGTTCAATTGCTCCAACTCCGTTTCCACCTGCGCTTCCCGCCCCACAAGCAAGCATGGTTACAGGTGAACATCTTGGTGAAATATCTTCTCTCGAAACAAATGGAACATTAATGGTTGTAAGTGTTGGGTTGTTCCAAACCCGTAAATTTTCTGAGGTAACATTAACTTCTGCGCCATTGCAATCACGGTAAAAAATAAGTTCAAAAACAAACTTATTATTGCCTACACATTTGTACGTGATTTCGCCTCCCATAGCGTGCGATGCTTTCGCTTGCCAGCTGAATAAAAGAATGAAAAGACAAAACCAATATTTGAACATGCTCTATAAACGCAGTATAATACAAAGTATTATAACGGAAATAATGAAATAAAGTTGCTATCCTGCAGTAACAATGGTCATTTCGTTCCAGTTGAGGTATTGTTGAGCTAATTTCAGCAAGTCTTCAGGTGTTGTTTTTTCCAGAATATGCAAAAATTGATTGTAGTAATCCAAGCTTAAACCATGTGTATCAACGGACAAAAATAAATCGGTCATGGCATAGGGCCCATCTGCACTTTTTAAGGTTTGACCAAGCAAGTAATTTTTAACCAAATCCAACTCATCTTGAGGTATTAATTCAGTTTGTAAACGCGTAATTTCCTTTTGAATTTCAGTCAAGGTATCTTCAACTACATCTTTTCCAACTTCTGCTCCAATCACGAAATAGCCACTTCCTTTTAACTCATTTACATACGAACCAATGCCGTAGGTGTAGCCTTTGTCTTCACGAATATTCTTCATCAAGCGACTTCCAAAGTAATCACCAAGAATCGTATTCAAAATCACAAATTGATGATAGTCAGGATGTTTTTTATTGAAAAGGATTTTTCCTACACGAACAGCCGTTTGTAATGCGTCTTGTTTTTCAATAGAATTTCGCCCTGATTTATTTTTGAAATCGTAAGGAAAAGTGCGTTCGTATTGCAAAGCCCATTTTTGGGAAAGGTGCATTACTTTTTGAATGAAAGTTTCTTCAAAATCACGCACAACGACAACTTTGAACAAGCCTTTTTTGTAAAATTCATTGAAGAACGAAACGATTTCCTCACGTTTTACAGATTCAAAATCGGAAAGTTGTGTTAATCTTCCATAGATGGAATCATCAAAAATTAATTCCTGAAAACGTCTTTGCGCCAAGAAATTTACCTTTTCCAGATTGATTTGATATTTCTGCAAGCGGTCATTGATTAATTCATCAATTTCATGTTGTGGAAAGGTTGCTTGTTCCATTGCATTTTCGAAAATCTCAAGAATGTGAGGCATTTCAGAGTTCAATGCATAGAAGGAAATCAAAGCGCTTTCATGTGTTATTCCTACATCGAAATAGGCGCCATGATCATCTAATTCATTGTGAATTTGTGTAGCGTTTTTTAGTTCCGTTCCTGAAAAAATCAATCCTGCCGTTAAAGATGGAATAATGGGAGTGGTTTTAGCTGTTCCTGCGTCAAAGTAAAAATCGATACGCGACGTGGCATTGGGTACATTTTTCATCCAAAATAAGGGTACATTTTCTGTAATCGAAAATCTTTCTGGTGCAACGAAATGTATGCTTTCTGTTTTCTTTATTTCTGGTGCAATGGTGCGGTCTAAACTCATGTTATTGTGCTTTCACTTTTAGTAATGAACAATTGGTTTTTCTAAGAATTTGCTTTGAAACTTCAAAAAGATGATCGGTAGTAATGGCTTCGTAAATCTCACGTTCTTGGTTTACGCCATCTGCATCACCTAATAATTCAAAAAAGCTCAAGTTCATCGCACGATTCAACAGCCCTTGTTCTTGAAACTCCTTTGCAGTGCGTACTTTTATTTTTAAACGTTGTAATTCGTGTTCCGTCATCTTTTCGGAATTAAACTGTTCAATTACTTTCCAAAGTGCTTCATCTAAAGCTTCAAAAGTAACTCCATCATTCAGTTTTCCTGAAATCAACAACAAACCTTCATCAATAGAACCCGTGATATAGGCATTGATTTCTGCCACTAGTTTTTTCTCTTTTTTCAGGTCGATGTAAAGCTTTGACGATTTTTCTCTCCCCAAAGCATCGCTCAGTAAATCAGCAATGTAATAGCTTTCGGATTTTCGCTCTCCCATTTTAAACGCGTAATAAAATGCGTTTGCAGGAACTTTTCGTTCCAAAGTAAGCTCACGAAATTCAGTTTGTTCAGGCTCTGCAGGTAAAATGCGTGCTGGTTTTTTTACACCTGGAATAGAGCCAAACCATTTTTCGATTTTAGCTTTCATTTCTTCCGAATCAAAATTTCCTGCCACGCATAAAATGGCATTGGCTGGATGATAGAATTTTTTGAAAAATGCTTTCACATCGTCCATCGTAGCTTCTTCAATATGAGCGATTTCCTTGCCAATCGTTGCCCACTTGTACGGATGTTTTACATAGGCCAAAGGACGTAGGTTCAACCACACATCGCCGTAAGGTTGGTTCAAATAACGCTGTTTAAATTCTTCGATAACGACACTGCGTTGCACTTCCAAACTTTTTTCAGTAAAGGCTAAAGACAACATTCGGTCGCTTTCCAACCACAAGGCTGTATCTACATTTTCTGCAGGAACAACGTCGTAATAATTGGTTATGTCATTGCTCGTGAAGGCATTGTTTTCACCTCCCGCTAATTGCAAGTGTGTGTCAAAATCTGGAATATTAATCGAGCCTCCGAACATTAAATGCTCGAACAAATGCGCAAAACCGGTCTTGTCTTCGCTTTCATCTCTCGCCCCAACGTCGTACAACACGTTCACTACTGCCATCGGAGTAGTTTCATCTTTGTGAAGCAGAACTTTAAGTCCGTTTTTTAATTCGTATCGTTCAAAATGTATCATTAAAAATTAAATTTTGCTGTGTTTTGTTCCCCTAAAGCGACTTTAAATTCTGCGATGATTTCTTCTACAATGGATGCGGCAGGAAGAATGTTGTGAATCAGCCCTGAAATTTGCCCGATTTCCAATTCTCCTTCTGTTAAATCACCCTCAAACATTCCTTTTTTGGCGCGTCCTCTACCAAGTAGTTCGAGTAATTTTTCGTTGTCTGCGCCTTGATTGTAAGCCGATTCAAGACGTTGGTAAAAGTCATTTTTTATCAATCGAACAGGAGTCAATTCTTTGAGTGTTAACATCGTTCCGCCTTCAGGTGTTTGAATGACCGTTTCCTTGAAATTTTGGTGAGCACTCGACTCATTTGAAGCCACAAATCGACTACCAATTTGTACCGCATCTGCCCCTAAATTCATGGCTGCCAACATTCCTCTTCCTGTTCCAATTCCACCTGCGGCAATTAAAGGAATGGAAACTTCATTTTTAACCATGGGAATCAAGCACATCGTTGTGGTTTCGTCTCTTCCGTTGTGTCCACCTGCTTCAAATCCTTCAGCAACAACGGCATCTACACCCGCTTCTTCTGCTTTTTTTGCAAATTTCACACTAGAAACCACATGCACCACTTTTATTCCATGGCTTTTCAGGTGTGCTGTCCATGTTTTAGGATTTCCTGCAGAAGTAAATACAATCGGAACTTTATATTTTATAATGGTTTCAATGTGTTTGTCAATATCAGGATATAGCATTGGAAGATTGACCGCAAATGGCTTGTTGGTTGCAGCTTTGCATTTTTGAACATGCTCTTCTAGTATGTGTGGATACATTGATCCCGAGCCAATTATTCCCAATCCTCCGGCGTTTGATACAGCGGCTGCCATTTCCCAACCGGAACACCAAATCATTCCTGCTTGGATTAAGGGAAATTCAATGCCAAATAAGTCGCAAATTCTGTTTTTTTCCATGGTAAAGTAAAATAGGTACGAAGTTAATCAAAAG
>CAZHPL010000206.1:0-5471 GCA_964534495.1 uncultured Lishizhenia sp. | reverse complement strand
AGTCAAATGTATAATGACTCCTGCCTCTTGTGATTTTATAAGTCCCCTCGTTGTTTCAACATTATCTCAAAATCCAGTGGGTATTGAGTTTTGGAACAAAAAAACGGGCGAATGGAATAATCACGTTGAATATGCTTTGTGGGCTGATGTGTTTTTAATTGCGCCTGCAACAAGTAATTCAATTGCCAAAATGGCAAACGGAACTTGCGACAATCTATTAATGGCAACGTATTTTTCGCTTAAATCAAAAGCAATCATTTGTCCAGCAATGGATTTGGATATGTACCAACATCCTGCTTTCAAACGAAATTTACAACAAGTAATTGCCGATGGTGCGATGGTAATCCCTTCCACAAGTGGAGAATTAGCAAGTGGTTTGGAAGGTGAAGGACGCATGGAAGAACCAGAAGTGATCGCTTCATTTGTAACTGATTATTTTAATCAATCTCATCAAAAATCAAGTTCAAAAATCTTGATTACAGCTGGCCCAACCTACGAAGCCATTGATCCCGTTCGTTTTATCGGAAATCATTCCAGTGGTAAAATGGGATTTGAATTAGCGAAAGCTGCGCTTGCAATAGGTCATGAAGTGATTTTAGTAACAGGTCCAACACAATTGTCCTTGGCGCATCCCTTATTGACATTTCAGAAAGTGACTTCAGCTAGTGAAATGCTACAAGCCGTCGAGAAACATTGGTCAACTGTAAATCATGGGATTTTTGCAGCAGCCGTTGCGGATTATCGACCTGAATTTCAGGCAGATCAAAAAATCAAAAAGAAAGAAGACCATTTGGAATTGAAATTGGTGAAAAATCCAGATATTCTAAAATGGGCCTCAGAAAATAGAAATCATCAACAAATTGTGACAGGATTTGCTTTGGAAACCAATAATGCTGAAGAAAATGCGTTATCTAAATTAAGCGCCAAGAAATTAGATTTCATTGTGCTAAATACTTTGGAAGATAAAGGCGCAGGATTTAAAACGGATACGAATAAAATTTGTATCTTAGATAAAGCTGGAAAACGGTACGATTTTGGTTTGAAATCCAAATCGGAAGTTGCAATGGATATTTTAACTATAGTATTGAAATGAATTTTATGAAATTTTTCTTCAGTTTACTTTTACTTTTTACATCAAGTAAGCTGTTTTCTCAAGAATTGAATTGTCAAGTTTCTGTTCAAACAGACGCAAAAACAGAAGTGAGTTCAACGGATTTGGAAATCATTAAACAAATGAAACAAAGTGTTTATGAGTTTATGAATAGCACGCAATGGACGGATGATGTATTCAAAACAGAAGAACGTATCAATTGTAATATTCAAATTCAAATTAAAACAATTCCAAGTACTGGAAATTACACCGGTTATATTCAAGTTCAATGCAGTAGACCCGCTTTTAATTCCAATTACAATACAGTGCTTTTCAATTTCCAAGACGACGATGTTGCTTTTTCTTTCCAACGAAATGCAGTTTTGCAATACTCTGAAAACCAATACCGTGATAATTTGACTTCCATTCTTGCATTTTATGCGTACTACATTTTGGGAATGGATTATGATTCGTTTTCGCTTAAAGGAGGTAATGATCATTTTTTAAAAGCCAAGCAAATTGTTACCAATGCACAGGTTTCTGGAGCATCCGGATGGAAAGGCACAGAATCGAATAAACGCAATCGTTATTGGTTGGTTGAGAATATTTTACAACCTGCTTTTGAACCTTTACGCGAGTGTAATTACATGTATCACAGAAAAGGAATTGACCATTTGTATGATAAGAAAGTAGATGCAAAAAAAGCAATGTATGAAGCGTTAAACAAGCTAGCACCTGTTGTGCAAACAAAACCGAATAACGTTAATATTTTAAATTTCTTGAATTGTAAATACTTGGAATTCAAAAATGTACTATCTGATTCAGAAGTGAAAGAAAAAACAGATTTCGTGAATTTGTTGAAAAAACTAGATTCTGGAAATTCATCTAAATATCAGGATATTTTAACGCCTTAAATTATGCTGAAATCTTTACGCATCTCCAATTTTGCGTTAATTTCTCAAAGCCAACTTGTTTTAAATGAAGGCTATACTGTCATTACAGGTGAAACGGGTTCCGGGAAATCAATACTATTGAATGCCTTAAATCTAATTCTTGGAGAAAGAGCAGATTTTGGTGTTATTGGTCCCGATGCAAATAAATCAATTGTTGAAGCCATCTTCAATGCTAAACTGGAAGATAAAGCATTTTTCATTGAAAACGATTTGGACTGGGATGAAGAAATTGTCATTCGTCGCGAAATCAATAAAGACGGAAAATCAAGAGCTTTCATTAACGATACTCCTGTTTCATTACAGCTTTTGAAAACGTTGGCATCTGGAATGGTTCAAATTCACTCGCAATATAATACGCTTGAATTACGTTCTGAAGCCTATCAATTGGAACTTTTGGACGTTTTGTCAGATTTGCAAACTAAACGAATTGAATTTCGAAAAGCATTTCACAGTTTTCAAGAAAAGACACGTTTGTTAAAGCAAAAAGAAGACGTTTTACAAGAGAAAATAAAGGCAAGAGATTACAATCTTTTCATTGCTGAGGAATTAGAATTGTTGCAATTAGATAAAGTCGATTATGATTCACTAGAAAAACAACTGATTCGTTTGGATCAAGCGGAAACCATTCAGCAATTGATGCAAGGAATTGCCAATCTAAGTGAGGAAGGAAATTTTTACACGCATCTGATTTCATTGCGTCAACAATTGGACAAATTGAAATTGGATGAATTAAATGAGTTTCAACAACGAATTCAAGGACTCATTCTAGAAATCAAAGAATTGTCCAATGATGCTAATCGATTGGGAGACTCGTTTTCAGAATCAGAGTTGGATAAGCAAAGTCTCATTGAAAAGTTAGATAATTACAATCGCTTATTGAATAAGCATCGTTTTCATTCACAAGAGCAATTAAAGGAATTATGGCAAAGTCTTCAAGGTGAAGCTGATGGATTAGCGCAATTGGAACAAGAAATTGAGCAATTACAAGCTGAAATAGCATCAAAACATAAAGAATTGCTTCAAATTGCCAATGAAATGCATCAACAACGACTGGCATCCATTGCACCTATAACAGAAAATTTACAAGCCATTCTCTCAGAACTAAAATTACCCCATACGCGTTTGGTGATAGCATTACAACAATCTGAAAACCTAACAAACACAGGCAATACAATTGTGAAATTTTTGTTTTCAGCTAATTTGGGTATTGTTCCCGTTCCGATTGAAAAGGCAGCTAGTGGGGGGGAGTTATCTCGTTTAATGCTCGCTTTGCAACAACTTGTTTCAGAAAAAAGAGCATTGCCGACCATTTTATTTGATGAAATTGATACAGGTGTTTCGGGTGATGTTGCTCAAAAAATGGGAGCTTTATTGCAGAAAATGGGTAATACAGTTCAATTAATTGCCATTTCACATTTACCACAAGTTGCTGCGAAGGCCTCGCATCATCTGAAAGTATTGAAAACCATTGATGGAAGTCGCGTAAATTCAGCAGTGGTTTCCTTAACGAATGAAGAACGTGTAGAAGAAATTGCTCGTTTGATGAGTGGCGAAACCATCAATGATGCGGCTTTGGAAAATGCACGTGTTTTAATGAAAAATTAATGGAGTCTTTTTACTCTTCCTTTGAAATTCCAGCTTTAGAACCCTCTATAGAATTGGGCGATGGTTTGATATTTATGGGAAGTTGTTTTTCAGATGAAATGAGTAAAAAAGCCGCTTCTTCGGGTCTTACTGTTTTTGCCAATCCTTTTGGGACTGTTTTTCATCCACTGAGTATTTTTAAAAGTATTTCAGATGCGCTAACTGATTCAAAAGAAGTTGCATTTTGCCAAAAGGACGATATTTATTTTCATTGGGATAGTTCGGGTTCAATCTATGGAATGACGCCAAATGAATTGAAAGAGAAAGTGTTAGCTTCTCGTTTTAATTTAAAAGAAAAACTTAAAACAGCAAAATACTTGTTCCTGACTTTTGGAACGGCACGAGCGCACTATCTTCAGCATGATGCTAATCCAGTTGCGAATTGTCATAAAATGCCCCGCAATCTATTTGTTGAAAGACAAAGTGATGCAGAAGAAATTTTTACTGCTTTTCAGATTATTCATAAACAATTATTGGATTTTAATCCTTCACTACAAATTGTGCTAACCGTCAGTCCTGTAAGACATCTACGAGATGGTTTTATTGAAAATAACAGAAGTAAAGCCAAACTTATTCTCGCTTGCGAACAAATGGAAAAACTGCAAAATGTTCGTTATTTTCCGGTTTATGAATGGGTAGTAGATAGTTTGCGCGATTATCGATTCTACAAGGAAGATGGCGTTCATCCAAATGCTCAGGCTATTCAATTTATTTGGAAAAAATTAGAACGTTGCTTTTTTAGTGCGAATACAATCGAAATCATGCAACACGTTCGAAAAATAGAGCAAGGTTTGACGCATAAAGTGCTTTATCCTGAAAGCAGACAAGTAAAAAAGCATTTTGAAACCGTTCAACAACAGCAACAACAGTTAGCGAAAGCTTATCCTGCTATTTGTTGGGATTCCATTCTTGGTAAAAATCACTAAGAAATTGTTCCATTCGCGCATGTCTCTCAGCGGCCATTTGCTTTGCTGTTTCGGTTTCCATTCGATCTTTTAAAAGCAACAACTTTTCGTAGAAATGATTAACAGTATGGGATTTAGAATGTGCGTATTCTTCTTTGGATTGGTGCATTTTTGGAGTGATTTCCGGATTGTACAATGGTCTATTTCGACTTCCTCCATAGGCAAAAGCACGTGCAATTCCAATAGCGCCAATTGCATCCAAACGATCAGCATCCCGAACAATTGTTCCTTCTAAACTTATTGGAACGTCTGCTACCAAAGCACCCTTGAAAGAAACAACGTCAATTATGTCAGCAACTTTTTGAGCTAATTCTTCACTCGCTCCTAATTCTAATAAAAGTTCTTTAGCTTTTGATGAACCAATTGAAAAGTCATTTCCATGATACTTATGGTCAGCAATATCGTGCAATAACGCAGCTAATTCGACTAATTCTGCATCACCACCTTCTCTTTGCTGAATAAATAAAGCATTATTTACAACTCTTTCAATGTGAAACCAATCATGACTTCCTTCTTGTTGTTCAAATTGAGAACGAATGCTATCGCGAACCTGCAGTGCTAAACTTCCCACTTATATTTTGATAAAGCGTTGAACAGAAATTCCTTTTAATGTTTGAATGTGAACAAGATAGGTTCCATTTGACAATTCAGAAACATTCAATTTTTCTTCAGATGAAACCAGCAACTCATTTCCATTCATATCAACGATGCGTATTGTTTCAATCGGAGTATCGGATTTTACTTGAATAAATTCACTTGTTGGGTTAGGGTATAGGCTCGTTTGAAATGTATTAATTTCATGCATTCCAAAAGGATCCT
>CAZHPL010000205.1:0-5480 GCA_964534495.1 uncultured Lishizhenia sp. | reverse complement strand
GCCAAAGCTGCTGCTGTAGGCTCGTTGATGATACGCTTGATAGTCAAACCTGCAATTTCACCTGCTTCTTTTGTTGCTTGACGTTGCGCATCATTAAAGTAAGCTGGAACCGTAACAACTGCTTCAGTTACTTCTTGACCCAAATAATCTTCAGCTGTTTTCTTCATTTTTTGAAGAATCATTGCAGAAATTTCTTGAGGTGAATACAAACGATCGTCAATTTTCACACGAGGTGTATTGTTATCTCCTTTAACTACTTCATAAGGCACACGACCTGCTTCTTTTTTAGACTCGTCAAATGAAGAACCCATGAAGCGTTTGATGGAATAAATTGTTTTTGTTGGATTGGTAATCGCTTGTCTTTTCGCAGGATCTCCTACTTTTCTCTCACCACCTTCAACAAATGCTACAACTGATGGCGTTGTTCTTTTACCTTCAGCGTTATTAATAACTACTGGCTCGTTACCCTCCATTACAGAAACACACGAATTCGTAGTTCCCAAGTCAATTCCTATTATTTTTCCCATTTTGAATAAATTTTCAATTTTACGATAAAGTTGTTTTCAATTTATATGCCATTGCCTCTTCATGTCAAATTCGCTTCCAAAATCTGCCATTTCTTACTTTTTTCTTCCAACAAACTGACATTTTATTGAAAATGAAACGAAATTCACTGACAAATTGACTTGAAATAAGTTGGGTTTTAGTTTTTATCATTTTTGGAAACATGCATTAAAGTACAATCCCTTTTAACTATAAATATTCACAAAAGTGACATAGGTCACATTTTAAGAAAATTGTACTGCATAGCTTTGTCACAAATAACGAAACATGAAAAAAGGATCCAAACTTTATAGTATTTCACACCTGACTTGTCCACAATGTAACGAAGGAAAATTCTTAGTTTCACACCCCTATGATTTCAAGCACTTAGGTGATGTAAAAGACAATTGTGATGTTTGTGGCTTAAAATACTCACGTGAACCAGGATTTTTCTATGGCGCCATGTATGTTTCCTATGCTTTAGGAGTTGCTGTATTTGTAACTGTTTGGGCTTCATGTAATTTGTTTTTTAATGACGTTTCTGTCGGTTGGCAAATTTGGTGGGTAGTATTTTTTACTATAACTTTAAGTCCCTATTTATTCGCTTTATCAAAAATAATTTGGGCTAATTTCTTTATACATTACGACGCAAATGCAAAACTTAGTAGACAAGAAGCAACTAATCACTGATTCTTTAGGATACGTTCTTGAAGAAGAGTTGATTGATGAAATGAGTGAAATCGCTCGTATTCGGGAGACCGTTGCAGATGAAATCATTGTGCATGTTGGTGATGAGTTGTTAATGATTCCTATTGTTATAAGTGGTTCTATAAAAGTGTCACGCGAAGATGAGTCAGGAAACGAATTACTGCTTTATTACATTGAAGGCGGTGATACATGTGCCATGACTTTGCAGTGTTGTGTTCGAAAAGTGGATAGCCAAATTAAAGCTACTGCGATGGAATCTTCTTTGTTACTGATGTTTCCGGTTGAAAATATGGAGAAATGGATGGACAAGTATAAATCTTGGAGAGAATATATAATGTCTAGCTACCATTCTCGTTTGATGGAGCTCATGGAAACCATTGATGCGATGGCTTTTATGCGTTTAGATGAACGTTTATTGAAATACTTAACCGATCAAGTTAAACTGTTGGGTTCATTGGAAATCACACACACCCATCAACAAATTGCAGATGATCTTCATTCTTCACGCGTTGTTATTTCTCGACTATTAAAACAGCTCGAAAACAAGGGAATCATTCAAATTTTTAGAAATAAAATTGTTTTGAAACAGTTTTAAGCTCGATTTTAATCCACTTTGATTCACTTCCTTTTTCTACATTTGCGAAGCTAAAAATAGAAAATGGCGGAAATTATTATTGTAACAGGTTTACCTCGCTCAGGAACTTCACTGATGATGCAGATTTTGGCGAAGGCTGGCTTAGAAATTATGTCGGATGGTGTTCGTCAAAAAGACATCTCAAACCCAGAAGGGTACTACGAATTAGAAGCAGTAAAAGGAATTGTTAAAAGCAATGCTTTTTTAAAAGAAGCCGAAGGTAAAGTTGTAAAAATTGTTGCGCCTCTTCCGCAATTCATCGATAAATCACTAAAATATAAAGTCATTTTCATGCGTCGTGAAATGGATGAAGTTTTGCGTTCTCAAGAAGTTATGCTCAACAAAGACCAAAGTGCTGAACGAGAAAAATTCAGAACTATCTACGAAATGCACTTAAAAAAAACATATCAGTTTTTCGATTCAAATGGTATTCCATTTATTGACATTCAATACAAAGCACTCATTCAAAACCCTGAAGCGGAATTAGTTAAACTCATTGAATTCCTTTCATTGAATGCGTCAATGGAAGAATTAGCCAGTATTGTAAAACCTGATTTATACAGAAACAAAGCTTAAAATGGCAGAAAAATATACAATCACACCAATGGGTTCATTAGGCTTATTGGCACTAGGTCATGTTGGCATTCTCAAATGGAAAGAGGTAGTTGCTGAATTTGAAAAAGAAATGAAGGACAAAAAAGTAGCAGAGAATGTCAAAAAAAACAAAAAATAAAATTCTCGTAATTGGCTGGGATGCGGCTGATTGGAAAGTAATCAATCCATTAATTGAACAAGGGAAAATGCCTGCGTTAAAATCCGTCATGGATCGAGGTGTTTATGGAAACATTCAAACTTTGGACCCTCCCCTTTCTCCGATGCTGTGGACTAGTATTGCAACAGGATTTCGAGCAGATACACATGGAATAAGTGGTTTCGTTGAACCAACACCAGACGGAGAAGGATTGCGACCTGTATCATCAACTTCGAGAAAAGTAAAAGCAATTTGGAACATCTTAAATCAAGAAGGTTGGAAAAGTAATGTTGTTGCTTGGTGGCCGAGTAATCCTGCTGAGCCAATCAATGGTGTTATGGTTTCGAACCTTTATCAAGTGGCAAATAAAGGATTGGACGAACCTTGGGAAATGCCAAAAGGAACGGTTCATCCGGAAGAAATGTCAGAAAATTTTAAGCCTTTCAGAGTTCATCCACATGAAATTACTGTGGCAATGGCAACACCTTTCATTCCTGCTTTGGCGCAAAATGTTGAATTAAGAAAAACACAAAAAGTCCAAACCGTTCTTAAAACCATATCAAACGCGGCTACTGTACACGCTGCATCAACTTATTTATTAGCTGAATCCGAATGGGATTTCATGGCCGTTTATCACGATGCAATTGATCATTTTTGTCATGCAGCGATGAAATATTATCCACCCAGAAGACCTGAAATTCCTGAAGTGGATTACGAACATTTTAATGGTGTAGTAGAGGCAGGGTATCGCTTTCATGATATGATGTTGGATAGAATTTTAGAAATGGTAGATGAAAACACGACAATCGTTTTGCTTTCTGACCATGGTTTTCACTCCGATCATCAACGACCTTTGTACATTCCTCGTGAACCATCTGGACCCGCAGTTGAGCACAGTCCGTATGGAATATTTGTAATGGCTGGGCCTGGAATCAAAAAAAATCAAAGTATCTCAGGAGCGAGTGTATTGGATGTAACACCAACACTTTTATATCACGCAGGATTACCAGTTGGTAAAGACATGGAAGGAAAAGTATTGTATCAATGCTTTGAAAATCCAGTGAAAGCCGATTTCATTGAGTCTTGGGAAAAAGTGGAGGGAGACAGTGGAATGCACAGCGAAGAAATGCGTGAGGATCCGTGGGCTGCGCAAGAAGCTTTACAGCAATTGGTTGAATTAGGATATATCGATGCACTAGACGACGACAAAATGAAAGAAGTAGAGCGTTGTCGTCGTGAAAATAGTTATTACGTAGCTCGAAATATGATTAATGGTGGTCGTTATAAACCTGCGATTGAGATTTTAGAGCAAATTTTTGAGGAATCCAATATATTGCGATATGGCCAACGTCTTGCTTTTTCTTATTTAGCAAAAAAAATGTACCTCAAATGCGAAGAAGTATTGGCGCGGCTGAAGGAAATTGACAAAGAAGAGCGAAAAAAACAAGCAGAAGAAAACAACTCAGATGTTTTTGCAAATGGTGAATTTGAAGAGCCTCTTTATATTGAATACATCGAAGGATTATTGAATTTGGCTAGAAACAGACCAAGAATTGCATTACCATTACTCGAAAAAGTTCAAAAAAGGAATCCGAATAATCTACAGCTTGCAATTAGCATTGGTCAAATCCATACTTTGAGAAAGAACTTTAAAGCCGCAGAAAAACAATACATTAATGCCCTTGCAATTGATGAAAGAAGTGCAGTGGCTCACCATGGGTTGGGAATGTCTTTATTACGCCAGAAAAAATACAGTGAAGCTGTTGATGAATTTCTTATTGCACTAGAACAAGATTTCATGCAGCCCAATGTGCATTATCATCTTGGTGAATCACTTGTGAAATGTGAGATGTATGAAGATGCAGCACATGCTTTTCAAGTATGTATTCGATTAACACCAGGAATGACAAAAGCTCATAAATGGCTCGTTGAGATTTATGAAAAACATCTCCAAAATCCAACTGAAGCTCAAAAAAGTAGGGATTTTCTGAACAACAATATTAAAGGTGAAATCACCGTTTGCTCGGGTGTCGATGACTGTGACTACGAGTTATTTTTGAATGCACTTGAAGCGGCTGGCATGCAAGTTTCAAAAGACGAAGAGGGTTTTCAAACTTCAATGAAAACTCTTTTTACCGACAATTGGCTAGCTGAAAACAAAGGTAAAATAGTATATGTTCCAAGTAGAATGCTGAATGAATTACCAGCTAATTTCAATTATAAATTGATTTTCCTTGATCAAAAATTGAATGAAACTGTTCAAAAAAGAACCGAGCGAATTCAGAAGAAAACAAAAAAAGAAGCTGTTTCATTAGGTATGCTTAACACCATTGAGAAAGAGAAGTTCATCATTGATATGTGGATAGAATCACAACCAGGTCAACAAATTTTATGGATGCATTGGGACGAAATTCTGAAAGCTCCAAAAATTCAAATTTCAATGTTAGAAGAATTTTTAGGAATCGAAATGAATTTGGCTTTATTCAATGAAATTGTTAATGAAAAAAAATAATTTATTTTATAATTTACTCTTTTTGTATTATTTTTAACGAAAATTTAATTTGTCTATGAAAAAGATTACTTCAATCAACAAATCTAAATTGGCTGGTTATACTGCTGTTGCTGGTGCAATCGTAGCAGGTGGTGCCGCTAATGCTCAGATTACTTACACGGATGTTAATCCAGATGTTACTATCGATTCATTAACATCTCCTTACATGATTGACTTCAACAACGACCAAACTCCAGATGTTGGTTTTGCTGTTGCTCATATTAAAGATGGTGGTTCATTGTCTTTCACTTACGTAGGAGCTTTCGCTTACACAGTAGGTGCAGTTATGTCAG
>CAZHPL010000204.1:0-5487 GCA_964534495.1 uncultured Lishizhenia sp. | reverse complement strand
GTAAATTGGCGTAACAAGGTGAAAAAGAAGTTTTTGGAACGCGAAGGAGAAAATATTACATTCACCCCTATTTTCATGGAAGCGATTGTTAAAGCAATCAAAGACTTCCCAATGATTAATGTTTCTGTTTCTGGTACGAACATCATTAAACGCAAAGACATTAATTTAGGAATGGCAACGGCTCTTCCATCTGGAAACTTAATTGTACCAGTAATCAAAAATGCTGACCGAATGAATCTGACAGGCATTACAAAAGCTGTCAATGAGTTAGCAAATAATGCAAGAAACAATAAATTGAAACCTGAAGATATACAAGGTGGAACATATACAGTAACAAATGTTGGTACATTTGGAAACGTAATGGGAACACCAATTATTAATCAACCTCAAGTAGCTATTCTAGCATTAGGTGCCATTAGAAAAGTACCAGCAGTTATTGAAACTCCTGAGGGAGATTTCATTGGAATTCGACACAAAATGTTCCTTTCACATTCATATGACCATAGAGTTGTTGATGGTGCTTTAGGAGGTCAATTTGTAAGACGAGTTGCCGATTATCTTGAAAGTTTTGATATTAACAGAGAATTATAAACCTATACTACCCAAATAAACAATAACAAATGCGAAAGTTAGTTTTTTCACTTTTCTTATTTGCTTCATTAACCGCGAAAGCGCAGTTTTCTGAACCAGAAGTAAGAAACTTAATTGCCAATGCGTCTGAAAAAGAGTTGGTAATTAATTGTTCTCGCCTTTTACAGGAGAATTTCTATCATTATGCGGACATGATAACAAACCGTTTACTTGAAATTAAGCCTGAAAGTGGTAACTACAACTACAGAAAAGGTTTTATTCTTTTGACTGTTGAAGGTGGTGATCATGTTGCTGCAATGAAGTATTTACTTAAAGCAACTAAATCAATAGACAAAAATTATGATATGTACTCAACTAATGAAGACGCAGTTCCAGCTGATGTTTTCTTCCATTTAGGACGTGCATACCATTTAGATGAGCAATTTGACAAGGCAACTGAAAACTACAAGAAATTTTTGGAAATTACTGATAAAAAATCGGAGTTAATTTTAGAAACTAAGAAAAGAATTCTACAAGTTGAAGTGGCTAAAAAGAATATGGCCAATCCACTTAATGTGGGGATTAGAAATTTAGGAGAAACAATTAATACAAAATATGCTGATTTTTCTTCAAACATTTCAATTGATGGTAAGGCATTGTACTACACTTCAAGAAGACCTTGGGAAGATAAGTCATCTGAGAATTTCCGTGATCCAATGTTAAATCACTATCCTGAGGATATTTATCAGTCGAATATAAAAAATGATAATACTTGGAATGCACCTTACCGACTTGATATGTGTAAACCACAATTAAATGAAGCGACAGTAAGCGTAAGTGTTGATGAAAGACGTGTGTATACTTACAACGATAAAAAAGGTATTGGTGACATTTATTATAGTGAATTAAGAGATAATAAATTTGGCGGAATTGTTCCGATTGAATTTAAAAATATCAATAATGAAGCAGCTTGGGAAACACACTTTACAGTTTCTCCTGATGGATCAATGATTTTCTTTGTATCAGATAAAAAAGGGGGATATGGAAGAAGAGACCTTTACTTTATGGAAAGAAAAAATGGTTCATGGTCTGATGCAAAAAACATGGGCGGTAATATCAATTCTTGGAGTGATGAAGATGCACCATTTATGGGATTAGATAATAACGTTCTTTATTTTTCTACGAATGATTCATTGTCAATGGGTGAATTTGATGTTATGATGACTGTTCGCGATGAAAATGGAATGTGGTCAGATCCAGTGAATTTAGGTTATCCAATTAACACAGTTGGTGACGATATTTTCTACACTCACACAGCTGATGGTAAAAAAGCTTACGTTTCTTCATTTAGAAGAGGTGGTTTAGGAGAAAAAGATATTTATGAAATCACGTTACAACAATCAAATGTTAAAAATGTTGGTTTCTTGAATGGTCAGATTATTCATGTTAAAGGAAAACCAATTCCTGAGAAATCATATATTACATTAAAATGTAAAAACTGTTCTGATAATTCAGAAACTGTAATAACACCAAGAATGAGAGATGGTGCATTCTTTAGTAAATTGGAGAAATGTAAAGAATATGAAATGGCATATTATTACAGTTCTGCAACTAAAGATCCATACAAAGAAACGTTCTCAACAAACTGCGATATGGAATACCAAGAAATCGTTAAAAAAGTATTGTTAGACGATTCACTTGAAATTATCATTCCTATTTTCAATTACCATATTAAAGGTTTAGTTACTGACATTAATACAGGTTTGCCTATTCAAAATGCTAAAGTTGAAATTATTGCAAATGAAACGAAAAAAACATTTGAAAACCTAGTTTCTACTTCAAATGGAGATTTTTCACCAAGTATATTAAAAGGCAAAAATTATGGCTCGGAATTAAACTACACTGTGAAAATTACTGCAGAGGGATATTATGATAACAAATTTGATATCAAGCAAACTTTAGGAATGGACTCGATGATTTCATTGAATTATCAACTACTTAAAATTAGAAAAGATTCGATTTCTGAAGAATTTACATTGATTATTCACTATGATTTTGATAAATCAAACATTCGTCAGGATGCAGCAGACACATTGCAAAGGGTAATTAATTTGTTGAATGCTAATCCAAATATGAAACTAGAATTAGGTTCGCATACTGACTCTCGAGGATCTGATGAATACAACATTAAATTATCTCAAAGAAGAGCAGATTCTGCAAGAAAATATGTTGCTGCACGCATAACTAATCCAAAACGAATTACATCTAAAGGATACGGTGAAACACAACTAACAAATAGATGTGTTAACGATAGTGATTGTACCGATAAGGAACATGAAGAAAACAGACGCACAACTATAAAAGTTATTAAATAATACATTAAGCCCAATGAAAATTGGGCTTTTTTTTTGAAATTAAACATGTCACTCCAACTCACTAAACCTTTGTGTGTCTTTGATTTAGAGACAACCGGTTTACAAATTACAAAAGATAGAATTGTCCAAATTGCTGTTATTAAAATTGAACCGGACGGAACTCAAACAGAACTTTCACAATTGATTAATCCTGAAATGATTATTCCTGAAGAAACTATTGCAATACATGGAATCACAAATGAAAAAGTTGAAAATAAACCAACTTTTAAAGATTTTGCTCCTACTCTAATTGCTTTTATAGGCAATTCTGATTTGGCAGGATATAATTCCAATAAATTTGACATACCTGTATTGGCTGAAGAATTGTTGCGTTGTGAAATAGAATTTGATTTGGGTAATCGGAATTTTGTAGATGTACAAAATATTTTCCACAAAATGGAACAACGTACGCTTGCTGCCGCATATCAATTTTATTGCCAAAAAGAAATTGAAAATGCACATGATGCACTTTATGACACACGAGCGACTTTAGATGTGTTAATAGCACAAATACAACGTTACGATCAATTATCTAAAGATGTTAATGGCTTAGCTGAATTTTCTAAAGTCGGAACAAACGAAATGGTAGATTTTGCAGGTAGATTAGCAAAAAATGAAAAGGGTGAAGTAATCTATAATTTCGGAAAACACAAAGGAAAAACAATTGAGCAGGTGATGATTCAAGAGCCTGGCTATTATGGATGGATGTTAGAAGCCGATTTTCCATTGCATACTAAACAATGTCTGAAAGAAGAAATGGCTAAATTAAAAGCTGCAAAATCAGAAGAAAACGCAATTAGTTTAGAGGATAAATTATCTTTATTGAAAAATAAATTCAATTCAAAATGAAACTGATTTGTATAGGCAGAAACTACGCTGATCATGCGAAAGAAATGAAAGCAGACTTACCGACAGAACCTTTGTATTTTATGAAACCAGATACGGCAATTCTAAAAGAAGGCGATTTTTATTTACCATCTTTCACCAAAGACCTTCATTTCGAATGTGAGTTAGTGATCAAAATTGATAAAGTAGGAAAGAATATTGAAGAAAAATTTGCACATAAATACTATTCAGAATTTACGTTAGGAATTGATTTTACCGCACGTGACATTCAATCAATCTGCAAGGAAAAAGGCTTACCCTGGGAAAAGGCAAAAGCATTTGACAATAGCGCTCCACTTTCCAATAAATGGATTAAAATACAAGATGTAAACTGGGAAAATCTAACTTTTAACTTTTATCAAAATAGTGAATTAAAACAATTGGGAAGGACATCCGATATGATCTTTTCAATCGATCAAATTATAGCTTACGTTTCTAAATTCGTTACGCTCAAAACTGGAGATTTAATTTACACAGGAACACCTGCTGGAGTGGGTCAAGTTCATATTGGTGATAAGCTGGAAGGTTTTATTGGAACTGAAAAAATGTTTGAATTCAACGTAAAATAAAATCAAACTTCATTTACATTCTGATGAGTTAAAAGAATTGCAATCCATAAATTTGAATCTTGCGTTAGGGATAGAAGTGGAAAGCCCGCAGTAAGGAACGAACGAGGACTTGGAACGGATAGCACGACAAAATTAAAACAAGGAAGTATGACGCGTTTTTATTTAGGGAACGCCCAGTTTATCTTTAACAAAAAGAAAATAGTTTTGTCACTTCCTTTATCTGTAGGTACTTGAAATAAATTAAAAGCTATCTTTTTAGTTCACCAAACACTTTATTGAATTTCTCAATTTTTGGTCGAACAACTGCTTGGCAATACAAGTTCGATGGATTTTGATTGAAATAATCCTTGTGATAATCTTCGGCGAAATAGAAATTACTTAGAGGAGAAATTTCCGTAACTATTGGTTTTTCCCAAACATTGTTGGTTTCCAAATCAGAAATTACTTCTTCAGCGATTTGTTTTTGAACCTCATCGTGATAAAAAATCACAGACCGATATTGTGTACCAATGTCATTTCCTTGTCGATTTAATTGCGTTGGATCGTGCACAAAAAAGAACATTCTTAACAAGGTCTTAAAATCTATGATTGATTCATCAAAAGTAACACGCACCACTTCCGCATGACCAGTCGTTCCTGAGCAAATTGCTTGATAAGTAGGATTATCTAAATAGCCGCCTGTATAACCAGGAACAACTTCTAAAACACCTTTTAAATCTTTAAAACAGGCTTCGATACACCAAAAACAGCCTGCACCTAATGTCGCTTCTTTTATCATTTTACTATTGCTATTGCTTGACGCGTATTATCTGCTAAAATCCCATTCGGAATTTTTCTTTTTGCTTCTTTCAAACCTCTGAAGGAACGAATATCAAACAAGAAAACTTGAAAGTTGTTCTGCTGTAAAGTTGAAACTTGTTCTTTTGAAGCGAAGTTATTTCTTAAAACGAATCCACTTACTGGAGCGTTTTCCTCTACTTCTTCAATATCTTGCCAATTTGAACTTGAAAAAACAACATTAAAATCATCTGAAAAGAAATCAAGCCAAT
>CAZHPL010000203.1:0-5546 GCA_964534495.1 uncultured Lishizhenia sp. | reverse complement strand
GATTTTGAAATATTGTCTTGTACAAAAGTTACTTCGCCAATGATTTCTTTGTAGCGGCTAAAATTATAGCTTTCTAAAAAAAAACCTCTTTCGTCACCAAAAACCTTAGGTTGAATTGAAATTAATCCTGCGATTTTTTCTTTCTTGATTTCCATAAACTTCTCAATTGATCAATAACTTTAGCCATCAATGGTTTTTCTAATTCATCGTCGGTATAATAACCTGCTTCACCATTACTTTCACCATACCCATATCCATAACCGTATCCATAACCAGAACCATACCCATAGCCGTAACCATAGCCATATCCGTCACCATAGCCATAAACAGAGCGTTTTGTTTCAACACCATTAAGAATGATATTCAGATTTTTAAGTTTTTGAACTTCAAAAAGTTCTTCAACACGGTTAACAAACATTCGTTTCGAATAATTTGCTTTGAAAACATAAAGAGGAATATCGGCATTTGCAAGTATTTGAATTCCATCAGATACAATCCCAACAGGAGGGTTATCAATCATAATGACATCAAACTTCGTTTTTAAATCTTCTAAAATTTCTTGCAAACGAGCACTTTGTATTAATTCAGAAGGGTTTGGAGGGATTGGTCCAGCTGTTATGTAAAATAAGTTCTGAATGTGAGAGGTTCGAACTACATCATCAATGTTTACAAAACCAGAAATCAAATTACTCATTCCATCATAGTTTTCAGTATTGAATCCATGATGGATTTTTGGTTTACGTAAATCTAAATCAATTACTACTGTTTTCTTGCCATTTGCCGCAATTAGCCCAGCCATATTTAAGACTACAAATGTTTTTCCTTCCCCTGAAATTGAAGATGAAACGGCTATTACTTTTGCATCTTTATTAATGAAACTCATATTAGCTCTAATACTTCTAATTGCTTCAGCCATTCTTGATTTGGAAGATTCATTTACAACTACTTGAGAGTAGCGCATTTTCTTTTTGTATAGAGGAACTGCTCCAAGGAAATTTGCTTTCTCAGGTAAAAGTTTTTGCAAATCAGGAGCGTTAATAATGTCATTAAAAGTAACATATCTAAAAACTAGAATACCACCTCCAAACAAAATCCCAAGAAAAGCACAAATTAAATAAACTATGCTTTGATTGGGTCTTAGAGGTGACAATGGAACAACTGCTTCTGTCAAAATTCTGTTCGTTGTTGAATATCCAGCAGCAGATAATTCAAATTCAATTTTTTTCTCAGTAAATAAAGAGAAATATCTATTATTTAAGTCTTCCAAGTATTTTAAACGCTCATATTCCATTTTCTTCTCTGGAAGATTGAAATATTTGCTTTCCAACATACTTATTCTATCCTGTACTAAATTTCTGCTGTTTTTTAATCGCTCATCAATTGTAGAAATACTCTTTCTGATAGTGGTGACACGAGATTGAATTTTCTCGTTCAAACTAATGATTTTTGGACTTTCAGGAGTTACATCTCTCAATAAATCATCTCTTGTTTCTAGCAATTTATTAAGTTCTTCGATTAATGACATTAATCCTTCTTCCATTGACTTCATTCCCATCATTTCTGGAATGAGTTTATATAACTCAATACGATTTGGGTTAGAACTGATTTTGCTTGAAACTAGTTTTAGGGTAGTGATTTCATCGTCTATTTCAGCAACTTTATCATATAATTGATTTAGATTGTCAGATAAAGAACTTCCATAAGTTTCTGGATCAGGAATTTTTTCTCTTCTTGTGAAAATATTTAAACTATCTTTTGATATCTGTAAAACCTTAGAAAGAGAATCTAACTGCTCGTCAATAAAAGCTATAGTTTTAAGTGCTTTTGTTTGTTTCCCTTCTTTATCATATCCCATGTAAGCATCTAAAACAGCATTGACTACATCATAACATAATCTCGGATTGAAATGGGTGAAACTAATCTCAATCGTTTTTGCTTTTTCATCAACAGGATTAATAATTAAGTTTGAATGTAATTCTTTGGCGAGACTTTGTAAGTTGTTAAATTGGAAAAAAACATGATTTTCACCAATAATTTTACTGAAATTTTTTGATTCTATAATTCTAAGAACTATATCAAAGTCTTTAGTTTTTAAATGTTTGTTCGGAGTGATAAAATATGTTTTGGGCTTACTACCAAGTTGCATTGTTAACTTGAGTTTTGAACCTTCATAATTTAAATCTATTCTTTTATTGCATAATGAAGAATCTTTGAATTCAAATATTTGTATTTCAAAAGGTGCAAATCCATATAAATCACGAGTTACAACTTTTCCTTCCAAGAAAATTGACGTTTGTAAGGGGATTTTATTTATTGCTTTTGAAAACAAAACATCAGAACGTAAAAGCTCTATTTCTTTAGATATGTCTGTTTCTGTGTTAATGATGTTATTATCACTCTCATTTCCAAGTACTTGTCCAGTTCTGTCTTCTTCGATAATTTGAAGGATACAAGTTGATTGGTAAATTGGTTTAGTATACCTTAAATAAATAAATGCTCCTAAGGAGAAAAAAGTAATGAATAAAACAGGTGTCAACCAATGTCTTCTTAATATGATTGAGACTATTGCTGGGTTAAATTCAGTATTAATAATTAGACCTTGTTTGTCAGCCATATTCTAATATTATTGTTTGAAAATTGAAATAACAGCCAATGAGGTTGTCAATAAAGTTAACCATGGACCAACCTCCCTGAAAATTGAAGATGCAAATCTCGGCTTATAATCGATATAAATATAATCGTTTCCTTGTACAACCATTTCGGCCTCTCTTAATCCATAAATTGTAGATAAATCAACATGATAGATTTCTCTTTTGCCATTAGCTCTTCGCATTATTCTTATGGATTTTGCTCTACCTTCATCGGGAATTCCCCCTGCTAACGCAATAACTTCTAGTAAGCTTGTGTTTGTATTTTGTAAATAAACCACTTGAGCTAAACCTCGACCAGGGAATATCATTACCCTTTGATTAGTAACTTTAATTTGAACATACGGGTCAATGAAATTTTTTGAAAGAATTTTTGTTATTGTGTCTTCAAGTTGAACTACAGTAAGACCTTTAACTTGTAAATTCCCGACTAATGGCAATTCAGATTCACCGTTTTGACGAACAAGGTAGTCAACTCGATTAATATTTTGATTTCGCATTAGATTAGCGTCATCAACTAACTCTGAAATTCCAGATTGATTAAAGACAATTCTTTCACCTTGATTTGAACCAAAAATAAAACTAAATCGGTCACCTGGACCTAAACGGTAATCATCATTTGGATTTAATGGTAAAGGATCATACTTGAAATCTTCTCCTTTTGGGATTTTGAACATGGCATTGCTGTTAATGTTTGCACATGAACCCAAGAATAAACCAATTATTCCAAGTACAAAAATCGAAAGTTGCTTTCTTGTCATTTTTTCTGACTCAATAGTTTTCTATAATAATTTTCTACATCACTCACCAAGCGCGTGTAATGGAATTTATTCTTTACGAAAGACCAACCATTTTGTGACATTCTTTCGCGATTTTTTTCATCTTCAGTAATTAGCAATAGTTTTTCTGCAAAAACTTCCGCATTGTCTTTTGGAACAACATAACCTGTTTCACCTTCATCGACGATGTCCATTACACCACCAACATTAGTTGAAACAATTGGAATATTGCAAGCTTGCGCCTCAATTAAACTTACAGGTGTTCCTTCATTATTTGAAGTTAAACAAATGACATCCATTCCCGCATTGAAAGTTTTTATATCCTTAATCCAAGATGTCATTCGAATATCAATCTCAATTTCAGTTTTTAAACTTGCAATTTTAGATTCAATATCTTCTCTTAATTCACCATCACCAACAATAAAGAAAACTAATTTTTGATTCGTTTTTTGTTGGGTAAGTTTCGCAACTTCCAAGAATAAATCGTGATTTTTTATTGGAGCTAAACGCCCGACAATGGCAATTGCTATTTGATCGGCTGCTAATTGATAGTTATCTCTTGTGGATTTTCGCTTCTCAGGTAAGTTTTCTTGGAAAGGATTTAAGTCAAATCCCAAGGGAACAACCTCAATTTTATTGGCTGGTGCAATTCTGAAAATAGAAGACAACTCATGCTTTTGGATGTCAGAAATGGCAATAATCCCAGAGGAACGAGAAGCTAATCGCTTTTCGATTTGACGGTATAATTCCGTTTTATACTTACTGAAATAGGAATGAAAAACGTGTCCGTGAAACGTATGCACAATTACAGGTACTTTGCAATCGTAGGCTGCTTTTCTTCCTAATGCACCTGCTTTTGCCGCATGTGTATGTACAATGTCAGGTTGATATTCTTTGATGATTTCCTTGATTTTCTTCAGTGCTTTTCGGTCGCTAAAAAAATTAGGGTTTCGTTGCATTTCAGGAATAAGAACTGGTTTCACATCATATTCTTCTAATATATGTAAAGAGTCAGCCTCACTTTCTTCTGGTAAACCACCAACTAACAATGTTTCAAAATCATCTGATAAAAATCGTGTTAAAAACGTGGCATTATAAGTAGGTCCACCAATGTTGAATCGGTTGATGATTCGTAGTACTTTAATTCGCTTCTTTTCCAACTTCTAGTAGTTTGTAGTAGGTTTGATAAAAGTGCTTTGTTAAAAAGTTTGCATAAAAGTTTTTAAATTAAGCTTTAATTGCACAATATTTGAACAATCGCACCAAATGCAAAGATACATTTTTATTCCATTTATTTTTTCTTGCTCATTTTTGTTTGGGCAAATGAATGTTCAACAAGCAATTGACGCTTTTTTGAAGCATAAATCCAATGCAAATGCTACTGTTTCTTTTATGGCTATTGACGTAAAGGAAGACAAAGTAATCGCTTCTCACAATGAAAATGCAGCCATTCCGAGTGCTTCGATTGCTAAGTTGCTGTCCACGGCTACAGCTTTTGAGATTCTTGGAAAAGATTATAAAATGCAAACGCGAATTTACACCGATGGGAAATTGATAGAAGACAGCGTGTTAACTGGAAATATTTGGGTAAGAGGAGGCGGTGATGTTTCACTAGGAAGTAAATTTTTTAACGAAAGTGGAAAAGAACTTCAATTCTTGGAAGCTTGGGCAGATTCCTTGTTAGCTAAGGGGATTAAGCGAATCAAAGGTGCAATCATTGCAGATGGTTCCGCTTTTGGCTATAAAGGTGTACCTGATGGATGGAATTGGTCGGATATTGGTAATTACTACGGCGCGGGAGCAGGAGGAATAAATATTTTAGACAATACAATTCGGCTTTATTTTAGATCGGGTAAGTTGGGTAGCATGACGCAAATTGTGGAAATGTATCCTGAAGTGCCTGGGTTGATGTATAAAAACTCGGTTGTCGCAGCCAATGTGGGTGGTGATGATGCCTACATTTATGGTGCTCCCTTTTCATTGGATCGTTCTGCCTCTGGTAAATTGCCAATAAATCAAACGCGTTTTGAAGTAAGAGGAAGTTTGCCTGATCCTGAATATCAATTAGCCTTGGAGTTTTACAAAGTTCTAGTGAAAAAGGGTTTTTTCATTGAACAAC
>CAZHPL010000202.1:0-5554 GCA_964534495.1 uncultured Lishizhenia sp. | reverse complement strand
AGCCAAAATCTTTCAATTCAACAGTTTGTGTTGAGTTATTTAAAATGATATCCTCCGTTTCCGTATCAACCGCAGAAAGGCAATCGTCGAGTAACAATAGTTTCGGTTTTCTGAGTAAAGCACGTGCGATACTAATGCGTTGTTTCTGCCCACCACTTAAATTCACGCCTCGTTCACCCAAAACGGTCTCAAATTTTTCAGGAAATCCGTCGATGTTGTGATAAATATGCGCTTCTTTGGTAATGTTTATCAAATCTTCTTCAGTGATTTCATCCTCTTTCACACCAAATTTCAAGTTGTTTGCAATCGTGTCCGAAAACAAAAATACATCTTGTGGTACCATTCCACTTTGATCTCGAAAAGCATCTAAATTGACAGATTTCAATGGTTTTCCGTCAATACTAATTTCTCCTTCTGTAATGTCATATTGGCGCATCAAAAGATTCAAAACAGTTGATTTTCCACTTCCTGTATGTCCTACGATGGCAAGAGTATCACCTTTTTTAATGGAGAAACTAACATTTTTCAAGGCTTGAATTCCCGTGTCAGGATAGGTGAAACTTACATTTTTAAAAGCAATTTCGCCTTTAAATTCCATGGGTTCATGGCTTGGATTGGCAATCGTTGGCTCGTAATCTAGAAATTCATTTATTCTCTTTTGTGAAGATCCAGCACGTTGAACGATGGACGTAACCCAGCCAATACTTACAAATGGCCATGTAAGTTGATTCACGAAGAAAATGAAAGTTACAATTTGACCTAATTTGATTTGATTATCAAAAGTCATCACACCACCGATGTACACATCTAGCAAGGTGCTTAAACCAATCAAAAACATGATGGAAGGCATGAAAAAAGCGTTTACTAAAACCAAACGCATGTTGTTTTTCTTGTATTTTTCTGAACTTGCTTCAAATTTTTCTGATGTTTCTTTTGTGCGATTATAGGCTTTAATCACTCTAATTCCTGCAAATGTCTCTTGCGCAATCGTAGAAAGCATGGATTGTTCGCGTTGTACTTCCGTACTCAAAGTACTCATGCGCGATGAAACTTTGTACACCATCAATGACATAATAGGCAAGGGAATCAACACGTACAAAGTAAGGGCAGGACTGATTAACACCATTTGCGTAATACACATAGCAAAAAGTGCTATAAGGTTGACGGAATACATCATTCCTGGTCCCGTGTAGTTTCTCACTTGGCTCACATCTTCAGAAATACGGTTCATTAAATCGCCTGTGGCATTGCGTTTAAAAAAGGCTTGATCTAATTTTTGATAGTGCGTATAAATTTCGTTTTTCATGTCAAACTCAATCAAACGTGACATGATAATAATCGTTTGGCGCATTAAAAAAAGGAAAAAACCTTTGGCCAAAGAAAGACCAATGTAAATGGCTGCAATTTGGAAAGCAATCCAAAAACCACTATTCACGTTATTTGAAACGTTACCATTGATTATGTCATTGACTTTATCTCCAATATACACGGGCATTTTCGCACCAAAGTAATTACTTACAACCGTAAAGAGAATCCCGAGTCCAAATCTCCATTTGTACTTGAGGAAATATTTATTGAGGTATTGAAGCGACTTCATTTTAAATTTCTAATTTTGCCGAGCTGTTTAGGTGTACAAATGTACTCATTCAGCAAGTAAGTTAACGAACGAAGTTTTTAACATGTCCGAAATTAAAATTCTTTCCGGTGCTGATTTAGCTGAAAATCCAGTAATCGGGCAAATGGCACTCATGGGCCACGAACAAATCCTTTTTTGTAATGATGAAGCAACAGGTTTAAAAGCAATCATTGCTGTGCACAACACCGTACTTGGTCCAGCTTTGGGCGGTACTCGTATGTGGATGTACAATAATGAAATGGAAGCATTGAATGATGTATTGCGTCTTTCACGTGGTATGACCTACAAAAATTCCATCTCAGGTTTAAATTTAGGTGGTGGAAAAGCCGTAATCATTGGCGATTCACGCTCTATGAAATCAGAAGCACTTTTCCGTCGTTTTGGGAAATTTGTGAATAGTTTGGCAGGAAAATACATTACTGCTGAAGATGTAGGTATTGGTACAGCCGATATGAACTGGGTGAGCATGGAAACAAAGCATGTTGTTGGTTTACCAGGAAAAAGTGGCGATCCTTCGCCCGTTACAGCTTATGGTGTGTACATGGGTATGAAAGCTTGCGCCAATCATCAATTTGGTACAGATTCTTTAAATGGTAAAAAAGTGGCCGTTCAAGGAGTTGGACATGTAGGTGAATATTTGGTGAAACACTTGACTGCTGAAGGTGCTATTGTTTACGTTACAGATATTCATCAAGATACTTTACAACGCGTGGCAACTACTTATGGTGCAACGGTTGTTTCGCCGGATGAAATTTACGATGTGGACATGGATATCTATGCGCCATGTGCTTTGGGGGCAACTGTAAACGATGAGACATTGGAACGTTTGAAATGTTCTATCATTGCTGGGGCTGCCAATAATCAATTGAAGCAAGAGACAAAACACGGTGTGGATGTAATGAAAAAAGGCATCATTTACGCACCTGATTATGCATTGAACGCCGGTGGTGTAATCAATTGTTTTTCAGAAGTACAAGGTTTGTCTTTAGATTGGGCACACAACAAAGCAGAAGAAATTTATTCAACCATTCATAGCATTGTAAAACGTTCTAAAGACGAAAACGTGCCAACTTACCTGATTGCTAATAAAATGGCTGAAGAGCGTATTGAAGCTATTGGAAAAGGAAAATTGCCAATGTAATATGCTGAACAGACGACAATTAAGAATAAAAGTTCTTCAAATTCTTTATGCTTTCTACCAATCTGAGGGGAAAGATACACTTCGAGCTCAAGACGATTTACTTGCTGCCGTTGATAAAATGTATGATTTATACATCTACCTTTTATTGACACTTCCTGAATTAAAAAGAGCAGCTGAAAACAAAATCGAGGAGCGCAAGAAAAAATACAGACCCACAGAAGAGGATTTGAATCCAAATTTGAAGTGGGTAGAAAATGCAATCATTCAATTAATTGAAGATTCTCCCGAGCTTAGACGTTTATCCGAAAAACGAAAGTTGAATTGGATGGGGGTTGAAAATCAAGAAATCTTCCGTAAAATGTTCAATCAAATACAAGAAAGCGAAACGTATTTGGAACACATGAAAAACGGTTTAGAAGGTTTCGAAGAAGACAAAATTTTTGCAGTTCAATTGTTCAAAACGGAAGTTGCCAACTCGGTTTATTTGCACAATTTCTTGGAAGAAAAAAGCATCATTTGGTTGGATGATATAGACTTGTGTTGCTCCATGGCTATCAAAACCTTGAAAGCATGTAAGGAAGACGAAGAATTGAAAGTACTTCCCTTGTACAAAGAAGACGATGATGAGAAAGAATTCATCATTACTTTAGTGAAACGAACACTTGAAATGGACGCTGAGAATGAGAAATTAATCATGGACTTGGCGCAAAATTGGGAGTTGGATCGTATTGCTAAAATGGATATGTTGTTATTGAAAATGGGTATCACCGAACTTCAATCTTGTAGCAGTATTCCAACAAAAGTTACTTTGAATGAATACATTGAAATTTCCAAGTTTTACAGTACTCCGAAGAGCAATGTATTTATCAACGGTATATTAGATAAAGCGATTGAACGCTTGACAAGTGAAAAGAAAATTATTAAAATTGGACGCGGTTTGCTGTCGTAAATAATTCAGTATGAAAAAACTATTTTTTGGAGCATTTTTAGCCTTGGCTTTGGTTTCTTGTAAAGACGAACCGAACATCGAAGTGGGGCAAAAAACAACGATGGAAATTGACTCTGTTTACAACGCAGGACGAGTAATCAAAGGGGAAATGATCAATGCTAAATTCAAAGTGAAAAACACGGGAGAATATCCACTTGTGTTTGGAGAAGTGAAAGGTTCTTGTTCATGTACCATTACTGAAAAACCGGAAGAATCCATTCAACCAGGGGAATCAGGTTATATTTATGCGCAAGTTAATACGGATCGTATTTCTGTTCACAACGTCGTGAAATACGTTACGATTATGGCGAATACAGAACCAAATGTTACAGTGGTAACAATCAAAGGATTTATTAAATAACAACTAAAACAAAACCAATCATGGCAGGAGGAGGAATGCAAAGTATTTTGATGCTAGGACTTATGGTCGTAGTATTTTACTTTTTTATGATACGTCCACAGACGAAAAAACAAAAAGAATTAAAGAAATTCCGTGAAGGATTGAAAGTAGGTGACAAAGTCGTTACAATTGGAGGAATCCACGGGAAAGTATTGGAAATTGGTGGCACAACTGCCTTAATTCAAACAGAAGGTTCAAAATTACGCATCGAAAAATCAGCGATCGCTCACTCAGCTGAGGATCAATTGATGGCGTAATTCGTTTTTTCGTTTCCTTATTTTCAACAGTATGAAGCGAGTTTATTTAGATAATGCGGCGACAACGCCCTTGGCTCCAGAAGTAGTAGAAGCAATGATTCCTGTGATGCGTGAAAACTTCGGAAATCCCTCATCTACACACTTTTATGGACGTCAATCGAAAGCATTAATTGAAACTTCGCGACGTAAAATCGCAGGATATTTGAATTGCCAACCTTCTGAAATTGTCTTCACTTCCGGTGGGACAGAAGCAGATAATATGGCGATTTTTACCTCTGTGCATGAACTTGGTGTAAAGCGAATTATTACAACAACTATTGAGCATCATGCGGTTGGACATACAGTTGAGCACCTTGAAAAAGAAGGCTTAATTGAATTGAATTATGTCCAAATCGATGAAAAAGGAAATGTCAACGTAGCGCATCTAGAAAGCCTTTTGGCTGAAAATAAACCGACTTTGGTTTCCTTGATGCATGCCAATAATGAAATTGCAACCTTGATTCCCTTGCAGCGCGTTTCGGAGTTATGCAGAAAATACAATGCACTTTTTCATTCGGATACAGTGCAAACTATGGGACATTATGCTTTCGATTTGAAAGCAGTTTCCATTGATTTTATTACGTGTGCCGCACACAAATTTCACGGTCCGAAAGGAATCGGTTTTTTGTATGTCAATAAGCAAAATAAGGTTGGTTCTTTGATTCACGGTGGTGCACAAGAACGAGGATTGCGTGGAGGAACAGAAAATATTTATGGAATCGTTGGTTTGGCAAAAGCAATGGAATTAGCGTATGAAGACGTTACAGGTCATCAACAGCATGTTCAAGCTTTAAAATCGTATATGATTGAGCAGTTGACACACCATTTTCCAGATATTGCTTTTCACGGTGAAATCCATCCTGAAAAATCTTTATACACCGTTTTGAATGCTTGTTTTCCCCACACGCCCAAAGCAGGAATGCTATTGTTTACCTTGGATTTGAAAGGCGTTGCAGTGAGTGGAGGAAGTGCTTGTTCATCAGGTGTGAATTGGGCATTGTGAAGACCGGGCATGGACGTTTGATGATGTGGACGAACACCAAGCATCCAGAAAGCCGCAGGAACATGTTGACCATAAAATGCAAAATCCTCT
>CAZHPL010000201.1:0-5561 GCA_964534495.1 uncultured Lishizhenia sp. | reverse complement strand
AGTCCCAACATTAATCGCACAACGAACAATGTTATAGTTTGAGCAATTTGCAACTAAAATTCCATAATTCGATTTTCCTCTACCATCGGTTGCTGTACCTGAGTTATTACTTGTATTAATCGTTACATCTTGAACTTCCCAATTATTGACAGATACCGCTTTGATACCTATTTTGTGAGTTACACTGCTAGATAGAGTTTCTTCACCCGAAAAATTCAAAATGGTTGTTTGAGTACTATTTTTTGTCCAAACCCCACCTGTATTTTTCCAAGAACCTTCAATCAATACATTGCTTTGCATATTGATAATATTAGGTTCTGTGTATGTTCCTCCTGTGATTCGAATATTTGTTCTTCCTCCACCAACGAGTTGCATCGCTCTCCATAAGTTTGCTACGGGAGTAGTTGGAAACCCAATATTAGCGTTGTTTCCATTGACTGCATCCACATAAATCATATCACATGCCGGAGGGCTGACAGTTGTAGAACAGGTTGCAGTTGCATCAGCGTTTGGACAAGCATCAGCATAGGTTAAAGAAATAGTATAAGAACCTGAATTAGCAAAAGTGATATTTGTACAATTCAATGTTGGGGTAGAAATCGTAACTCCCGCGGAAGGAGAAACACTCCATGTAAATCCTGCATTTGAAACAGATGCATCTGGGTCTGGTGTTTGCGTTGTACAAAATTGTATGGGAACATTTGGTACCGTTACGGTATTACAAACATTACTAACAATTGGCGCTGCAAATGGATGATACGTAACACGCACACATTGGCTAATTACTTGTTGGGTATTAATGTCCGTACAACTACTTGATATTATACATCTATATAATCTTGTACCTGGCGTTTGTGGCGGAGTATAACTTAATGAAGTTGCCCCTGGAATATTTGTCCAGCCTGTCGCACTATTACAATCTGTACTAGTACTAACTTGCCATTGAACCAATTGACCCAAACTCCATCCATTCCATGAATCTACAGCTACAGTAAGTGTTGTAGCAGTTCCTAAACATAAAACTCTATCGTAAGGAAAAGCATCTGAAGTAATTGTCGGTGCTGAAGCAAAACTCCAATCCACTAATAATTTATCAATACCATAACCAGCTCCATTGTTATCCGAACAACGGTTCGTCATGGATAAAAAATTCCCACTTGTATATTGACCAACATACGTGTGCGACTGACATGGGGCGTAATTCCAAAAATTAATATCTCCAATTCTCAAACGTCCACAACGCACGTCATCACTATTGAAAGTACATGAGTTACCATCGCAATTTGAACCACAACCATCTTCCTCCCAACTTTCCATTTCAACATTAAGTTGAGTCATGGCTTGAGCAGAAAATGAAGTTGCATTAATTACTCCAGGGTTCCAAGTTGAGCAGTTGACCGCATCACCTCCATAAGTACCTGCACATCCACTGTAAAGTCCAGGGCTATTCGTGACTTGTGAAAAATTACCTCCATTAAAACCTATCCAAACTTTGTATCGAGGATCGGGTTGGCTGTTGATTCCGCCAGCGTCTGACCCACAATCTTTATTGTGCCGAAAACCATCGATTTTAACATTTGCATTCACAAGAACCTGCGCATTTGCAGATAAAAAAGTCAATGATAGTAGTAAGACTGAAAATAAGGAAAGGAATAATTTGGGTAAGTTTAATTTCATAATTGGAGAGCTTTTGAAAAACCTACTTGATCACAAAATCAGCTCTTCTATATTTAGAATGCGTTTGCTCATCACAATTTGGAGAACAATTTTCGTCATATTCGACTTCACCTAAACTTTGAATACTGATTCTATTTTGATTTACACCATTGGCTGCTAACCATTTGAAAATCTCTTTTGCGCGTTTTGTTGTCAAATCAATATTGTAAAGAACATCACCACGCTCATCAGCGTAAGTTTTGACAATAACTTTTTTGTCAGGATGTTCTTTCAAATACGCAGCAAGCATTTTTAGTTTTTCTTTTTCTGTTTTTGTAATTGCAAATTTATCAAACTCGAAGAAAACTGTCTCAGGTGTAAATGAAGTTGAAGTAGGGTTGTTTTCCTTCACATCATTTTTAACTACCTCAACAGGTTTTACTTCGCGCTTAGGTAAGACGAACTTTATGGTCGTATCGATGCCTGAATGATTCGGTAATTTCAAAATTATTTTTTCGGTTGTGTCTTTAGTAGAAAGAACAAAGCTGTATTCAGCACCTTGATTCAATTGCAAAACATTCGATATTGTAAACGTTTCATTCAAGGAAACTTGTTCTCCGTTCATTTTTAAAACAATTGCATCATCTTTAGTTAATGTCTCTGAAGATTGAACGATAATGGTAACGTTCCAAGGTTTTCTTTTCTCAAAAGCATAAATATCCATATCCCCACTTCCTCCAAATCGATTTGATGAAACATAACCACTTTCTTGATATGTATCTGAAAAAGTTATGTCGTATTCATCAGCAAAACTGTTTATTGGTGCCGGGATAATTTGTGGCGTGCCTTCCGCTTTTCCTTCTACCCATTTTGATTTCAAAATATCAAACCCTCCCCATCCATCAAAACCATTTGAAGAGAAATACAAAATCGAATCACCTGAAAATCTTGGAAAACATTCTTCTGCAAAGGAATTAACTCCTGATAGCAACTTTATTTCGCTCCAATTTCCATTTTCATTCCGCTCTGAAACAAATAAGTCAGAAGCCGTTTTACTCGTTTTTTTCGAAACGGCAAGCACCATGTATTTTCCATTAGGTGAAAAAGCAACTTGGCCATAAGCATCTTCCAAACCAACTCCTTTTACATTCCACAATTTAGGTTTCCCGCCTTGTTTGTATTCATAAACACGAGGAAATGCTTGTGCATAATTATCCCATTTGTTTACTTCTTCTACTAAAGTTAAATACCAAGTATCTGAATTTGGATCCTTTGCTGCGGCAGTGATATGAAACCCTGGAATGGAAATAAATTCAGTAGGTTGGCCGCCTTCCATTTGTTGCATTAATACACTTCTTGGACGTACAGGATTTCCATAACTTAACTTTTCGTTTTCAGCTTTTGAAGCATATTCAATATTGGGTTGACTTGATTTTTCAACTACTTGTTCTGAAATAAATGTCAGTTTTCCATCTTTAAATTCAGTGTAAAATTGATCCGCACCGTTATTTCCATTCTGCATTGACACGACATTAAAATCGGTTAATTCTTTGTTTTTTGAAGCAAAATCAATTTGTTTTTTCAGCAGAGCGCCTCGTTTGTCTTCTGAATTTATTTCCATGTATTTCGACAAGACCTTATTTGCTTCTTCATAAGAACCACTGTTTTTCAAAGAGCGAACGAAGTACAAATAGTTTACCTCATCGATTCCTTCAAAATCAACTTTTTTAAAAGCCAATGCCGCATTTGCAAAGTCATTCAAATAATAATGAGCTTGAGCGATACGAAGCTTAATTGCAGGCTCTGTAGAATTTTTGTCCACTTTTGACAAGTAATTTCCGAACTCAAAATTGCTAAAATAATCCTCGGCATTATCTTTTTGAGCCCAAGTCAATCCTGATAAAATCAGACAGCCAATTACAATATAGTAACGCATATTGAACTAGAAATTAGAAAACGTAGAATAAACTCTGTTGCGTTTGTTCCAATTACCTTTTCCAGCTTTTCCAGCGATATCAACTCCTAAAAACAACTCATGTGTTCCTGAATTATAGTTAGCAAGCGAACTTGTTGTGAAATCATATGAGTAACCAAAACGAACGGGACCTGCTCTAAATCCTGCCATCAATGAAACTGCATCGCGGAAACGATAAGACAAGCCTCCCCAGAATTTTTTGTCGTAAACAACCGAAGCATTCACATCAAAAGTCATTGGGGCATTTCCCATCATTCGGAAAACAGCACTTGGCGTCACAACTAACTTTGGCTTCACTTGAAAATGGTAGCCTCCCATCACATAAAATGTACGATCCAAAGTATTGGTAACTGTTTTCTGAATATCAAATAAATCGGTTTTAGATTGAATCAAATGCCAAGCCGAAACACCAACAAATAATTGCTTTGATGCCAACATAATTCCTGCATTTGCATCTGGAATTAATCGATTAATAGCATTTTTTTCAACTGCCACGTCGTTTGGATTTTCTGTAACCATACGATTTTTGTCCAAATAGAATTGAGTGATTGATGCTCCTACCCCAAACGACAAATTATACTTTTCAGTTAATTTTAATTTGTAGGCCAAAGTTGGACTAAACCCTGTTCTTCTTGTTGGTCCTGTAACATCGTTATACAGCATACCACCTACTCCAAAATTATATTTCAACTGACCTTTTCCCCAAACACTTTGTGTAACAGGTGCTTGGTCAATTCCAACCCATTGTCTTCTAAATGAAGCTCCTAATTGGACATTCTCAGCTAAACCTGCTACTGCTGGATTCAATGATAGGTCGTTTAACATATACTGACTCGTTAATGCAATCTGCTGGGCAAAACCTGCAAACGAGAAAAATGATGCACATATAAATAGTATCTTTTTCATCTTGATTTCTTTAATGGATTAACGAACAATTGTTATTGGACCTGTTTGCTTACCATAATCTGGATTGTCAATTTCCATTACGTAATAGTAAGTTCCAGCAGGAAGTGGGTCTCCTTTGAAGGTACCGTCCCAATTGAATGAAGTTACGTTGGATTCTTCCCATACAACTTGTCCCCATTTTGAGAAAACTTTTACGGATGTGATTTGTCCAATGTTGGTAACATCTACGTTCCATGTATCGTTGTAAGCATCTCCATTTGGTGAAATTGTATTGGCGATATTCAAACAAAGTACGGTTTCTGATACAATTAAATTATCGACAACATACGTACATCCCGTTCCATCTCCAATGGTTACTGCGTAATTTCCTTGCGGCACATTTTTCAATGGATTTCCAAACTCTCCTGTATTCCAAGTAAAGGTATAATCACCCGTTAATGAACCTGTTGGATAAACCATTAAAGTCACTCCACCATCAGCACATTCTAAGATTTTCACTTCTGCTGTTCCACTAACTGTACTAGGAATAATCGTTAACAATGTACTATCTGTCATCGTACAACCATTACCATCTGTCACTGAGTAATAAATAGTAGAACTTCCATACCCAACTTGAGTAGATTGGAAAGTTCCGTTTGTGATTCCGTTACCAGAATACGTTCCTCCCACAGGAAGTCCACCCGTTAATTGGAAAGGTTCTTTCAAACCACAAAGTGTATCAAATGGAACCATGTAAACATACGATTCCAAAACATTTATAAAAACAGAAGCACAATCCGTATTTCCACAACTTCCACCTTCAGCACGAACGAAGTAGGTATTACTACTTCCTGGAGTCACTGTAATTGAGGTACCCGTACCAATCGCCGTTCCTCCGCATGTACTTTGATACCAAGTCCAATTAGCACCGTTTACCAAGCTACCACCTTGAACAGATAAAGTTGTTGAGCTTCCTTTACAGAAATTGTTATCACTAGCAATCACCGATTCAGGCGCTACCGAACCATTTTGCACGTTTACTGTA
>CAZHPL010000200.1:0-5621 GCA_964534495.1 uncultured Lishizhenia sp. | reverse complement strand
GTGTATCCGTTTATATTTCGGATTTAAAAGTGGGTACTCAAACGGATGCAAACGGAAACTTCTCGTTTAACCAACTAAAACCAGGGAATTACCTGCTTGAATTAAATCTCGGCACTTATAAAAACAGTATTCACAAAATCTCGCTTGCAAAAGATACGCTCATTCTTTTTGAATTGAGTGAAATGGTGAGCGAATTGAATGAAGTTATTATTACGGGCGTAACACGTTCAACGGAACTGAAACTGAATCCGATTATTGTTAAAACGATCGACCGAAACACACTGAATCAAAACAGTGCAACGAATCTAATTGATGCCTTAAAAAATACACCTGGGGTCAACCAAATTACGACGGGCGCAGCGATTTCAAAACCTGTTATTCGAGGCTTGGGCTACAACCGTGTGATTACTTTGAATAATGGTTTGCGTCAGGAAGGGCAACAATGGGGCGATGAGCACGGAATCGAAATGGATGAATACGGTGTGGATCGCATTGAAATTGTGAAAGGCCCGGGAAGCTTGATGTATGGCTCTGATGGAATTGCAGGCGTATTGAACTTTTTAGCTCCGAAATCACCTGTTATGGGTGAGGTTAAAACGCAACTTTTGTCCAATTATCAAACGAACAATCAACTGATTGGCTATTCATTATCGAATGCAGGAAATAAAAACGGCTTTCAATGGTTAGGGCGTTTTAGCAATAAATGGGCAAGCAATTACCAAAATAAAAGTGATGGAAAAGTGCTCAATTCTGGTTTCAGAGAAATGGATGGTTCGCTGTTTGTTGGCGTGAACAAAAACTGGGGACATTCGCATTTGACCATCAGTTCGTTTAACCAAACCTTAAATCTACCTGAAGGCGAAAGAAATAGTTTGGGACAATTTATTTTTGTCAATTCAAACGGTGAAGAGCAAGTTGCCAATAAACGTGATCTTTCGGGATATAAAGTTGGTTTTCCGCATCAAACAATAAATCATTTTCGAGTTGCTTCCAATAATTATTTCTTGCTAAAAAAGGGGACAATAAATGCCGATCTTGGTTTTCAGGAAAATAAACGCAAGGAATTCGGTGATCCAACAGCACCTGAAAACATTGACTTGTACTTTGATTTAAAAACATTCAACTTCAATGTGCGTTATAATTTTCAGAAAATGAAAGATTGGGAAACTTCTATTGGATTGGGTGGAATGCAACAATCGAACACCAACAAAGGATTGGAGTTTTTAATTCCAAATTATCAATTAGGAGATGTTGGCGCATTTGTGTTTTCCCAAAAGACATTTCATAAATTAACACTTGCAGGAGGCTTACGCTTTGACAATCGTTTTCTACAATCCGATGCGCTGTATTTAGATTCTTTGGAAAATCCTGTATCACCAAACACTGAAAACGCAAATGAAAAATTTAGCGCATTCAACAAAAACTTCAATGGTTTGTCGGGAAGTGTAGGGATTTCCTATCAAGTGAATGCACTTTCAACCTTAAAAGTTAATATTTCCCGAGGATTCAGAGCGCCCAACATGGCTGAATTGGCATCGAATGGCCGTCACGAAGGAACATTCCGCTATGAAATTGGAAATGCAAATCTAAAGTCTGAAATCAGTCATCAATTCGATCTTGCTTATTTCATTAATGCCGAACATTTTAGCTTAGAACTCACGCCTTTTGCGAATTTCATCAGCAACTATATTTTCGCGGAAAAACTGAAAGCCAGCAATGGTTTGGACAGCATTCCCGATCCCGAAGACCCTGCGCCTGCTTTTCAATTTGTTTCAGGGAAAGCAACTTTGTTGGGAGGCGAAATCTACATGGACTTTCATCCTCACCCACTCGATTGGATGCATATTGAAAACACTTTTTCTTTTGTTCAAGCAACGCAAAAAAAACAAGCCGACAGCATGCGTTATTTACCTTTTATTCCGGCACCCAAATACAGAGCGGAAGTTAGAGCGCAATTCAAAAAATGGGGAAAACGATTGACCAATGTGTATGCTAAAGTGGCTATGGATTATTACTTTGAAAAAACGAATATTTTCAGAGCATACGGCACAGAAACCACCACACCTGGTTACGCCTTGTTGAGTGCAGGTTTGGGAACGAATGTACGTGCTTTTGGAAAACCCGATTTTCTTTGCCTTTTCATCAGTGGCGACAATCTTACAAATGCGGTTTATCAAAATCATTTGAGTCGCTTGAAGTATGCACCGATTAACTTAGCAACCGGAAGAACCGGGATTTACAATATAGGACGAAACTTCAGCATAAAGCTTATTTTCAATATTTAAAAAGTTAAGCTTTTGCTTTACACTAAAAGAACAGCATTGCTTTGAACGACCGTGTCCGATAGTTGAGAAATTAACTTTTCGTTTTGAAAGTAAACATCTGTGATATAGAACGAATGGTTGAATGGCTGCAAAGTAAAGGACAATGATTCCCAGTGAAATTTCTCTGCGGAAAAAGAAAATTTAGCCAATTGTCCCACTTCCTGTTGAAGAATACGAAAGCAAACTTTTTCTTCAGTGAGTGGGGCTTTTTTATTCGCTATTTGAACCTGATACATGGGGAAAAGCGTATTTTGTTGCAACAATTGATCGGTTGTGATGCGCGCAATGGTCGTGTTTTTACGTTTGATTTGCAGTCGATTTCCCGCATTAATCATATACGCAAATTGCACTTTTTCACGGTCTTGAAAACCCGATTTCTCCAATAATTGAAAAGGTTTTTGGTAGATAAAATCAAAAAACAAAGTTTCCCATGAAAGATGATTTTCTTGGCGAAAGGCATCAATTTCTTGAACATACGAACGGTCTAATTCGTAATCCACATATCGCATGCCAATACCGTTTATATTGAGAATATAGTCCATTTTCATTTCCGTTTAAAGGTACGCATAGTTAGCCGTTACAGTTCATACGATTAGCAGTCGTTTTTCTATCTGTTTCAAAATAAAAATATCAAACCGCCAATTTTTGTCAATTACAATTAATAATTCGTTTTTAGTAACTTACACACACAATTGAAACGAAATCAGGTAAAACACTACAAGATTTTGAAACAGCTGAAAATTAATTAAGTCCATTTTTCTAATCAATATTACGATTAAAAACTTGTCAAATCAAACTTTATTTTTTAGCTTAGTATAGCACAAAGGCAATTACTAAAACTAAGAAATGGCAATACTAAACGAAAAAGCACGTTCGGAAAAGTCAATAAATCGTTTGAATATTGGGTTATGAAAAACGAGATTATCCTTTACCAATCAGGTGAATTGGCGGAACACATTGAAGTGCGAATTGAGGATGAAACAGTTTGGCTGAATAGACAACAACTCTCCATCTTATTTGGAAGAGATGTAAAAACAATCGGTAAACATATAAACAACGTTTTTTCAGAAGGAGAACTGAATAAAAAAGTGGTTGTCGCAAATTTTGCGACAACCACTAAACACGGTGCAATAGAAGGAAAAACTCAAACCACTTTTAGTGAACATTACAATTTAGATGTCATTATTTCAGTTGGTTATCGTATAAAATCCAAACAAGGCACACAGTTCAGAATTTGGGCAACGAATGTTTTGCGTGACTATTTATTGAAGGGTTACGCTATGAATCAGCGCATGGACAGAATAGAAAACAACTTCGACAATTTGAGTAAGGAAGTCAAACAAATTTCACTCCAACTCAAAATGCAGGAACTTCCCAATCAAGGTGTTTTCTTCGACGGACAAGTATTCGATGCATATGCGTTTTTTTCAAGCATTATCAAAAAAGCGAAAAAAGAAATCATTCTCATTGACAATTACATTGACGAAAGCACGCTCACACATTTGTCCAAAAAAGAAAATACTGTCAACGTTGTCTTGTACACCAAATCAATTCATCAGCAATTGACACTCGACATCAGTAAAGCAAACGAACAATACGGTGGTTTTGAAATTAAAGCGTTTTCAAAAAGTCACGATCGCTTTCTAATTATAGATGGAGAAACCGTTTATCATATTGGTGCTTCTTTGAAAGATTTAGGAAAACGATGGTTTGCTTTTTCAAAAATGGAAAAAGAGTCGGTGGAGAATATTCTTAAATCAATCGGACGATAAAAAATTAGAACATTATGAAAAACGAGATTATCGTTTAACTTTACCCGTCAAATCTCCAAGCGCCAAAACGTTTTTAATTAAAAAACAAGAAAACCTATCATGAAAAATAGTATCATTTTACTCTTGCTAATCATTACCGCATGTAACAGTTCTGGAATTAAAAAAAGTCATGTTGAAGTAGAAATAATTGAAGCATACGAACCAAAAGATTCTATTACTTTTCCTCATGAAATACACTATGAAAATCAAATTGACTGTAAATATTGTCATAATCCCAAAACGGGATCTAACAAACAAGAATTGACTACAAATATTTGTACAAACTGTCACAAAAAGGTAAATGATAAATAAAAGACTCACCTAAAATCCCCAATTGAATAGCCAACAAAAAATGAGTCAGTCAATTCTAGAAACCACCAAAACCTAAAAAATAGTACCTTTGCCAGCTTAGTTTTGAAAAAACAAAAGTAAAATATACAGAAATCTAACTTTAACAATACAAATGACCCAGTACATCAAATCTACTGGGTTTTTTATGGAAAAATAAAATTGAAAAAATCGCATGAAATCATCAATAAACAAACACAACCTTAACTTTCAATTAGCTTTTCAAAACGCTAAGAAAAGCCTTCTTCTGTTCATTTTTATCGGAGCATTTGGAGCAAGCTTCTTTGCACAAGAAGTTGCCCCATCCCCTATTCCCGTTGAATTGGTGGTTGGTAACCATCGATTTGGGTTGCAAGCCATTATGAACAAGCCTTTACCCAACACCAAAAAATGGACTTTTTTCTCCGTTTCTTACGTTGAAAGTCATAAAATCAATGATTTCAGTGATGTGGATTTTGTTTCCATTTCGCAAGTAGCGTATCGCTTATTCAAAGGTTTCAGTCTTTCAGCTGGAATGCACGTAAACAGAGTTCATGGTTTGTCGCCTAGCGCAGGGTTTCAATATTCGTTTGTGAATTCAAAATGGCTTTTTGTTTTCATGCCGAATTTTATTTTTACAAAAGAAAAAAATATAGAAGTGTTTTCATTGGTGGAATATAAACCCCAAATAACCGAAAAACTGAAATTATATTCGCGAATTCAGGTTTTGTACAATCAAACCCTCTCTTCAAACACACACGATAGAAGCTACTTGCAACTTCGTTTAGGTTTGGATTACAAGAAATTTCAAGCCGGTTTTGCTACCAATTTTGATTTTTATGGAAGCGACCGCATTTTCAAAGATAATTTCGGTGTTTTTCTTCGTACGAGTTTGTAGAGTTATCTTTTATTAAGAATTGAAATGGAACTCAAAAACAGGTTGCATTATCAAAAAAAACTTCTTACTTTCAATGACTATATTTGAATGACTAAAAAATAGTCATTTAACAATCAGAGAATTTTAAAATGTGCCATTGAAATACATTTTCAGCTGTTTCTTTTTGCTTTTTATTGGACATGTATCTTGTCAGGAAACTACTTTGCCATTCTCTATTCGTGCAGTCATTGACGATTCATTGAATAAACAAGCCATATCGTT
>CAZHPL010000199.1:681-5647 GCA_964534495.1 uncultured Lishizhenia sp. | reverse complement strand
TGATGTCATGCGTAATGCTATCAACCCAAAATTTACCTACATATTCTCTAGGGTTAATTGGATTGTCTATTGCAACTAAATCAGGGCGACAATTAAAACCATGTTCAATTCTTCCTAAAGTGGGTAAAAAAGAACCACCTGCATGAGAAAAACATACTCTTAAATTTGGTAAACGCTCTAAAACACCACCAAATACTAAAGAACAAGCTGCTCTCGATGTTTCTGCAGGCATTCCTACAAGCCAAGGTAACCAATATTTTTTCATGCTATCGAAGCCCATCATTTGCCAAGGATGAATCATAACAGCCATTCCTAAACGTTCACAAGCTTCAAAAATCGGGAAGAATTTTTCCTCGCTTAAGTTTTCATCGTTGATATTTGAACCAATTTGAATACCCACATGCCCAATAGACTTTGCTCGTTCTAATTCGCGAATTGCAGCTTCTGTATTTTGCATCGGGATTGTTGCCAATCCAATATAATTTTTGGGATATCGTGAAACTAACTCCGCAATATGGTCATTCAAGAAGCGGGATAATTCCTCACAATCAGCTGTTTTTGCCCAATAAGAAAACATGACTGGAATTGTACAAACTACTTGAACTTGCGTATTAAATTGGCTGTATTCTTCAATGCGCAAATCTTCGTTCCAACAATTTTCTTCTATTCGTCTGAAAAACTGACCACCTTGCATCATATCAGCAGTATTGTTCTCATTTGGAATAAGATGAATGAACTTACCGTATCCAAATTTCTCGGTCCAATTCGGCATTGTTGCAGGCAAAATATGCGTGTGCATGTCAATTTTAAGCATAGTCTAGGGTTGAAATTGTCACGAAGATAAAAGTTAATTGTCAATTTTTAAGTTGGAATTAGACAAATGGAAAAATAAAATTATTGTTAAAATGGGTTTGATTCAAAGAAAGCGCGTATTTTTGCCAAATGATTTAACTAAATGGTTAAACTTTGAAGTTAAAAGATACAAATACAGAAGAAAAAATCATGGAGGCAGCAAAAATTGTCTTCATGAAATATGGCTTGTACGGGGCTCGAATGCAAGATATTGCTGATACTGCTGGAATGAACAAGGCCTTGCTACATTATTACTTTCGAAACAAGGAAAAATTATTTGACCAAGTATTTGATAATGCGCTTTCAAAATATTTTGATCAGATGGATATTATTTTGGATGAAAGCTTGTCGGTACGTGAACGCATTTTGATTTATGTAGAGCGAATTATTGATTTTTTAGCGGAATATCCTCAAATGTCGATGTTCATCATTAAAGAAATCAGTATAAATCATGAACTCTTTTCAGAGAAAGTGATGAAAATCAAAAAAAACAAAACGAAACATAAGCCTATTTTAATTGTCTTAGAAGAAGCAAAAGAAAAAGGTGAAATTCCTCCCATTGATTCTGTGCTGTTTTTTATGCATCTGCATTCACTTTGTGCTTATCCTTTTTTGGCATCACCGATTTTTAAAGTCATCCAAGAAAAAAGTAAATTGAATTGGAAAGATCCTAAAAATGAAAAATTAAAAGAATCTGTTAAAGATTTTGTGAATTATAAACTTAAACTAAAAGAATGAAACAACTTGTAGGAATTACAGCGATTTTTCTTGCAATACAAGGTTCATGGGCGCAACAAAACATTCGTCTCGACTCTTGTATTTCTTGGACTAAACGCAATTATCCTTTGTTAAAACAAAATGGTTTGTTGGAACAAATGTCTGACGTGAATGTACGCGCAATTAATGAAAATTGGCTTCCGAAATTGTCATTGTCAGGTCAAGCGGTTTATAACACGGAAGTAATCAAATTGTCTTTGCCAGGAATGCCTGCGATACCACACGACACGTATTTGACTTCCTTAGGAATTGAACAATTGATCTATGATGGTGGCCAAATTCGTCAACAAAAAAGCATTGATCGCGTTTCAACGGATTTAGATAATCAACGCAATGAAGTGGAATTGTACAAATTAGTGGACCGTGTGAATCAGTTATATGTTGGTGTTTTATTAGCGCAAGAGAATCTTAAAATGCTGGATATTTTCAAATCAAATTTAGAAAATCGTAGAAAAAATATTCAGGCAGCTGTCAACAATGGAATGGCATTGGCAAGTAGTTTGGATGAATTGGACGTTGAAGTTTTGAAAACAGATCAGAACATTTATGAAAGCCGCGAAAATCTTCGCTCTTTATTGAAAACACTTTCCATTTTCACACATCAAGAACTGACTGAGTTTATGGTTTTTGATGTTTTGCCTTTGGGCGGTGCAATGCCTGCAAAAGAAACGGTTGCTAGACCTGAATTGAAAATGTTGTCGCTTCAAGAACAATTGGTAGATGAACGATACAAATTGACAACCAAAATGGCCTTGCCTAAAGTATTTGTTTCTTTTGCTGGGAATTATGGTCGTCCAGGTCCAAACTTTATCAATCAAGATTTGCGTTTTTATGGAAGTGCAACACTAGGATTCAAATGGAACATCAGTTCCTTGTATGGATTGAATCGTGAAAAACAAAAAATGGAGTTGAATAAAGAGTTGGTAGATGTGCAACGCGAAACATTTCTTTTGTCTATTGAAACGGCTTTGGTAAGTCAAAAGGCACAAATTAATACTATGCAAACTTTGATTGATAAAGATAAATCCATTATTGACAAGCGAACATCCATAGTAAATGTGGCAGCTTCACAATTAGATAATGGAAAAATCACAGTTACAAATTATTTGATTCAATTGAACGAAGAAATGGCGGCTAAATTGAACAAGAAAATACATGAAATCAAGTTGATGAATGCGATTTCAAATTATAATACAACGATTGGATTAACGAATTTTTAAGCGATAAAACAAAATGGAAACACAAAAGAAAAACAACAAGAAAAAACTAATGATTTTTGCGTTGATAGCATTGGCAATTGCAGGAACAGGAGGTTATTTTTTCTTATCTGGAGCAAATGTTGAAACAACAGACAATGCTCAAATTGATGCAGATATAGTACCTATTCGTTCAAGCGTGTCTGGTTACGTGAAAGACATTCATTTTCAAGATAATCAGGAAGTTAAAAAAGGGGATTTGCTGATTACGATTGACGATAAAGAATTACGAGCAAAAGTGGCTCAAGCGCAAGCTGCATTGGAAAATGCTAAAGCAAATTTGTTAGCGGTAAAAGACAACGCAAGTGCTGGAAACTTGAATGCCGATGCAGCTGTTTTAAGTTCTGCCACAACAGAGCAGAATATTTCAGTTGCTAAAGCTCGATTGAATAAAGTCAAAGAAGATTTTCGTCGAATCAAAAATATGTTCAATGACAAAGCAGCTACACAAGCTGAATTGGATGCAGTGAAAGCTGAATTAGATGTAACAGAAGCACAATACAATGCTGCCATGAGTCAATATAAAGCATCATCAGCTCAATCAGATGGTGTGCGTTCGCAAGCGGAAGGACAAAAAGCAATGATTGCCATAGCAGAAGCATTGGTTCGTCAACGAGAAGCAGAATTGGTTTTAGCGGAAACACAATTAGAATATGCAACGATTGAAGCGCCATGCGACGGAATTGTTTCCAAAAGAAGTGTGGAAATAGGACAATTTATTTCTGCAGGTTCGCCATTGTGTTCGACAATTGATAATTTGCATTTGTGGGTAACCGCTAACTTTAAAGAAACGCAAATTTCGAAGCTTAAAGCAGGACAACCAGTTGAAATTGAAATTGATGCTTATCCTGATATGAAATTGCACGGAAAAGTGGGGTCGTTTATTGGTGCGACAGGAGCTAAGTTTTCGTTATTGCCTCCTGACAACGCAACAGGAAACTTTGTGAAAATCGTTCAACGCGTTCCTGTACGAATTTCTTTGGATAAATTATCAGCTAAAGAAATTCAAATGCTTTATCCTGGTTTAAGTGTATTTGTTTCTGTTAAAACGAAATAAGAAGTATGCAAACACCTGCAGTAGCAATAAAATACCCTGAAGGCGCCGAAAGATGGATTTTGGTGGTGACGGCTATTAGTTGTGCACTTCTGGAATTAATCGACGCTACGATTGTCAATGTTTCCCTGCGTGAAATTAGTGGGAGTATTGGCGCTACAACTACTGAAATTGCATGGGTAGTAACTTCTTATGCGATTTCGAATGTGATTATCATTCCGTTGACGAGTATGCTTTCCGACTTTTTTGGTCGACGAGTTTATTTTACAGCATCGGTTATCATTTTTACATTTTCATCTTTGATGTGTGGTATGTCCACGAGTCTTTGGATGCTTGTCTTTTGGCGCTTTGTTCAAGGATTGGGTGGAGGAGGATTGTTGTCCACTGCTCAAACGATTATTATTGGTGCATTTCCACCCGAAAAATTAAGTTCGGCCAATGCAATTTTCGGAATGGGAATGATCTTGGGACCAACATTTGGACCAACTTTAGGAGGTTTAATTACAGATAATTTTACGTGGCATTGGATCTTTTTCGTAAACATTCCAATTGGAATTACAGCAACCATTTTATCGTGGACATACGTCAAAGACAGAATTGGAGCGATCAAACCTAAAATCGATTATTGGGGAATTGTTTTTCTCGTATTAGCAGTTGGGAGTATTCAATATGTATTAGAGGAAGGCACTGCAAAAGATTGGTTTGAAAGTACTGAAATTGTGATATTATCATTGACCGCCTTCTTGGGATTAGTTGCGTTTATTATTCGAGAATTATCTATTGATTATCCAGCGGTGAATATTCGCCTTTATGCTAACTACAATTTGGCAATGGGAAGTGTAATGAACTTCATGTTGGGATTGATGCTGTTTGGGACAGTTTTTATCTTTCCATTGTTTGTACAAATTTCGTTAGGATGGACGGCCACAAAAACGGGGGTCTTTATGATTCCAGGCGCAATATTCACCGCTTTTTCTATGCCCGCCGTCGGTGTTATGCTCAATAAAGGAGGGAATCCAAAACGAAT
>CAZHPL010000199.1:0-671 GCA_964534495.1 uncultured Lishizhenia sp. | reverse complement strand
TCCCTTTTGTATTGCGGGGTGTTGGAATGGCATTTATGATGTCGCCTATTTTATCATTGGCAGTTTCAGGGTTACAAGGGAAAGACATGGCACAAGCGGTTGGTTTGGCAAATATGATTCGTCAACTAGGAGGGTCAGTTGGTGTTGCATTGATTAATTTGTTTTTGACGCAAAAAAACGCAGATGTAAGAGGAAATATGATTTCGTATGTTTCCAATTACAATCAAATAGCACAAGATCGATTAAGTGCTTTAACCCAAAATTATTTGTCAAAAGGGTATTCGCTTCAAGAGGCTGAAAACCTTGCTAATAAAGGGTTGGAAGGAATGGTATTTAAACAACAGGCACTTGTGAGTTACGACCAAGGATTTTTCATGGTGGGCGTACTGATACTAATTTGTATTCCAGTTGTATTGTTAATCAGATACAAAAAAGGAGGATCCGCACCTGTTGCTGATGCACACTAAAACATTAAGCGATTGCGCGGTTTAAAAGCGTAATCATGGCAAGACTTACGATAAACAATTGGGTGGCAGTTTCTTCATTAAAAGAGCTGCCATCTTCGTCATCTGTAGATACTTCCATTGCCATAAATTGAGCAAGATTGGGTTGGTCACAAAATGATTCTAAGGCTTCTTCGTTTTCATCTTCGAAATATTGATCGAGCATAT
>CAZHPL010000198.1:2354-5705 GCA_964534495.1 uncultured Lishizhenia sp. | reverse complement strand
TCAGTGTTTTTAACCTGAAACCTGAAATCTTTGTGGCAACTTCCGCCTTTATAGACCTTGGAATTGATTTAAGCCGAAGCGTTGTTTATGCTGCCAATGGTTTTGTGAATTGGGACATTCTGTACAAACTTCCTGTATTAATCGTTGTGAGTTTTGTGGGTACTTGGCTCGGAAAGCAAGTCCTATTAAAAATCCCACAGGAACGCTTTAAATACGTGGTATTGGGTTTAATACTTTGTACCGGAGTGATAACCCTTGTTAAGGAAGTCTTTTTTTAAAGAATGGCTCCAACATCAACCATTTTTTGAAGTTAAAAAAATCAAATAGCAGACAAATTTGCTGTTCGCAAATTAAAACCTGCGTTTCATAAAACGAATCAAGTCGAGTTGGAATAAATTAATCACTTTTGTTTTAATGATTTAAGCTCTAAAAGGAAAAAAGGGAAGGATAAGAGAGTTAGAGAAAATTAGTAAAGAGTTTAGCACAAAAAAACAGGACATTGAAAAGTGTCCTGTTTTGGTTTATAGAAAGTTGATTTTTATGTATTTATTTCAAGCAACTCATTGCTTTTTCCACCATCAATTTTGAGCCTGTGAAATACGGAACGCGTTGATGAAGTTTTTCAGGTTTTAATTCTAATATGCGTTTTCTACCTGTAGTAGCCAAACCTCCTGCTTGTTCTGCAATGAATGCCAAAGGATTACATTCATATAACAAACGTAATTTTCCTTGTGGAGCAGAAGTCACATCTGGGTAAATATAAATTCCACCTTTAATCAAATTTCTGTGAAAATCAGCCACTAAAGAACCAATGTAACGACCTGAATACGGTTTCCCTGTTTGGTTTTCATTGCTTTGGCAATAACGTATATAATCACGTAATCCTGCTTCACATTCAAAAATATTCCCTTCATTCATCGCATACAAACGACCATTTTCTGGCATTTTCATGTCAAGATGCGACAAACAAAATTCACCAATAGAAGGATCCAATGTAAAACCATTCACGCCATTACCCGTTGTGTAAACCAACATCGTTGATGAACCGTATAATACATATCCAGCCGCTACTTGTTCCGTACCGGGTTGTAACATATCGTCCAATGTTGCCATAGTCCCAACAGGAGAAACGCGACGATAAATTGAAAAAATCGTTCCGATAGAAACGTTTACATCAATATTACTTGAACCATCTAAAGGGTCGAACAAAACAACATATTTACCATTTTTTGAAGTTTCGTTTTCAAACGCTACAAAATCATCGTTTTCTTCAGAAGCAATTCCACAAACTTCTCCCCCTTCTTCAAATGCCTTGATGAAGGCTTTATCCGCTACAACGTCTAATTTTTGTTGATCTTCACCTTGTACGTTCTGACCTCCTTGCGCTCCTAAAATATGGTCTACTAAACCTGCTTTTCGTACATCGCGACTTACAATTTTGGACGCAACTGCTATATCACTCAACAAACGTGAAAGCTCGCCGGAAGCAAAAGGAAAGTCTGCTTGATTTTTTAGAATGAACTCGTTAAGCGTAATGATTTTTGACATTGTAATAGAATTATTAGGTAAAAAAAAAAGCCCGCCAAATAAGCGGGCAATATTTGTTTTTTAGATTATGTCGTAAACATATTTGTTGTCGAACTTCCTAGCTCAACCGGATTAACAATTAATGTTGGAATCAAGGCGTCATTTGTGATAATGTATTGCTCGTATTTCCCACTAATCAAGCTAAAAATACCGCCACTACTCAAATTCATAATAGCAATTAAATCAGCATCTACACTTGCAGCATACTTCACAACTTCTTTGTCAAAACCGCTACTTGGTACAATTGCCGATGTCATGTCAATACCTCTGTCGTGGAAAAAATGCTCTGCAAAAGAGATGTTATTCATAACAGTTGCTTTCAAAAACTCATCTGACTCATCTGGAGTTACCACATGAACTTTCGAATTAAAATACTTAGCTAAAGTCGCAACATAAGACAATTTTTGCTTTGTTTCTTTGTGTAAGTCCATTGGAACCACAATTGAACTGTAGGTCGTCTTTTTGTGTGCTTTTTCTTGAACAACAATAAACGGAACCGTTGAACTCGTAACCACTTTCAATGCACGAGATCCTGTAATATGTTGCCAACCATGTGCACCGTGAGTACCCATAATAATCAACTCTGCTTGGTGTTCAGCTGCAAAAGCTCCGATGTCTTCAAAAATACTACCAATACGAACATTCGGAATAATATTCACTCCTTGTGTATCATGACCTGCAATAATTTCATCAAGTTTAACGAGAGCATCTTTAATTTGATCGTCTTTTGTTACAACATGTAACATTTGAATCTCTGCTTCTAATGTTTTCGCAGTAATGATTGCGTGCTCCAAGGCAATATCAGCTACAGGAGTAAAATCGTGAGGTACAATGAAAGTTTTCTTAGTCATAAACACAGGTTTTTGCAAATTTAAGATAAAGATTCTTAGAAGACTTCTATTATCCCGTATTTTTGTCACTCAAACGCAAATTTTCTGATATGGCAATCATTGGAAAACTCATACAACGAACAGCTGCTTACACCTACAAGCGAACTGCGAATAAAGGAGTTGAATACAAATATCAGTTGGAGGTACTTCGTAAATTATTAGGACAAGCTAAGAACACAAAATTTGGTTTAGTTCATAATTTCCATGAAGTTTTACAAAAGCCTGATGCTGTTTCAGAATTTCAAGAAAATGTTCCCATTTCTGATTACGATGAGTTTTACAAAACGTGGTTAAAAGAAAGCATCGATGGTGCCAAGGATCATACTTGGAAAGGGAAAATCAAATTTTACGCACTTTCTTCCGGAACGACAGGCTCACCAAGCAAACGCATTCCCGTTACACATGAAATGATTCGTTCTTTTCAGCGTACGAGTTTACGTCAATTTTCCATCGTGCATGGGCTTGATTTGCCCGAAGCATTTTTTGGAACAAGTGTTTTGACGGTAGGTGGCTCAACGAAATTAACGAAAGTCGGAAAGCATATTGAAGGGGATTTAAGCGGGATTTTAAGAAAACACACAACATTTGTTGCTACGCCATTTACCAAGCCTGGAAAGAAAATAACCGACTTGAAAACATGGAATGAAAAACTCGAAGCTATTATTCCAAAAGCTCCCAAATGGAATGTAGGAATTATCGCAGGTATTCCTAGTTGGTGTATTTTATTAATGGAAAAATTGGTTGATCATTATCAATTGGATTCCATTCATGATATTTGGCCCAATTTGCAAGTGTATGTACACGGTGGCGTTTTTATGGAGCCTTACATTGAACGTTTACAAAAAATCAGCTCCAAACCTATCTTTCTTTTAGA
>CAZHPL010000198.1:0-2344 GCA_964534495.1 uncultured Lishizhenia sp. | reverse complement strand
CCTATTTAGCAAGCGAGGGGTATTTTGCTTATCAGGTTTCACCAGCTAGACCAGGTATGAAATTGCTTTTAAATAACGGGATTTTCTTTGAGTTCATTCCTTTTAACGGGCACTATTTTGATGAAAACGGAGAATTAAGAAACAAGCATGAAGCACTAACCATTAGTCAAGTGGAAGTGGGAATTGATTATGCTTTAGTGATTTCAACGAATGCTGGTTTGTGGCGTTATGTGATCGGTGATTTAGTACGTTTCGTTGATATTGAAGAGAGAGAAATAATCATAACGGGCCGCATCAAACAGTTTTTGAGTTTATGTGGCGAACATTTGTCTTTGGATAATATCAATCAGGCTTTATTGCATGTCGGGGCGAAACACCAATTGTCTTTTTCGGAATTTACAATCTTTGCTGACCATGACGAGTTGCGTCACTATTGGTATTTGGGCGCAGAAACAGAAGTCAATACTGTGCAATTCACAAAAGAATTGGATACTGAATTATGTAGTTTGAACGATGATTATGCGTATGTTAGAAAGTATAATCTTAAAGAACCTGTCATACAATTTGTGGATGCTAAGTTGTTTTATGACTTCTTAGATTGGCTCGGAAAATCAGGTGGTCAAAGCAAAATGCCACGTGTTCTTAATAAAGAGCAATCTTTGAAATGGCGAGAATTCTTAAAAACTAAGTCTATCGACTAAACATCGATTTATTATTGAACGTATAATTCAAGCAGAATTCAATGGAATGACGATATGCAATATTGATTTTTCCTAAGTCATAATCATACGATAAGGCAGCTCTGAATGACCTGAAGTCAAGTGCGATGTAGGGCGTAAATGCACCTGGAACACGAAAAAACAATCCTGCATATAAATTCTGATCTTGTCTAAATGTGGCAGTACGCATTCCTTCTTTCATGTGAAATACATACAAAAGTCCAATGTTGGTTTCTTTGTGAGGACCTTGTAAAAATTGAGCCACATTTACTTCTAAACCCGACACATCTGTCAATCCAAATCGAAATTGCCCATGGAAGCAAAATTTGGTATAAACCCGATCCAATCCCAAAGCACTATATCGCAAATCTGGTCTATTCAAATGTTGAAAGGATGCTCCTAAAATAAAACCATTGTGTGCCGTTCTTCGTTTGACATTACTTGTTTTCTCATGACGAAAACTCACTCCTGCTCCTGCGTCGATGTACGTGAAACTTGTTTTTCCGTTCAACTCCCCTGAGGAAATGTTTGGGTCAAAATTAGCGCCATTCCATTGATTGTAAAAAATTAATCGTGAAAAATCTGCTGAGCGACTATTCAATGCCATTTGAAGTCCTGCTGAAAGCCAATTCCCTTCTTTTATAGGAATATTTCCACTTGCTAACAAGCCACCTGAACTAATTGAAAATTTTGAATCCCCACCAACATCATTGTTAAAAAACATACCAACTCCTGCATAAGCACGATCTCTCCCACGTTTTTTATTGAGTGAAAATTCAGCAGCAATGTTAGACGTTGAAAACTTGGTTCCTGCTTGAATCCACTGATTACGATGCTGAATACTAACGCGTTCAAAACCTTTAAATGCACTTGTCAAAGCAGGATTCATTAAGGGTTGAACGTTGTTTAACTGAGCAAAATGCATGTCTTGTCCAAAACTAAATCCGGTCAAGAGTGCAAAACAAAATAGAATAGTTTTTCTCATTATCGAATCAATGTTATGTTACCGGAAAGGGTTTCGATTTTGCCTGACAAATAGGTCACTTCAACTACGAAAGCATAAATACCCGAATTACATGGTTTGCCTTTGAAATTCCCATCCCATTTGAAATGTTTGTCTTCGGAATCAAAAAGCTGATTGCCCCAACGGTCAAAAATTTGAAAGTGAATGGATTTGATGTCTTTCCCAACAATAATTTGGTAGACTTCATTATTCAAATCTCCAGATTGATTCGGTGAAAAGGCATTTGGAATATGAATTCCTTCTTGACATTCAAGTAGACTGCTTGATGGGTCACAAGGGTCTAATGGATCAGTGCTGCTTGTCACTTCTTGTCCATCCGAGAAACCATCTCCGTCAGTATCTGTGTTAGTTGGATCCGTTCCAAGTGTTGCTTCTTGATTATCTGTTAAACCATCTCCATCTGTATCAACTGTACAAGCAGTAGCAGAAGGATTCGGGTCACAAGGGTCAAGTGCGTCTGAACCATTCGTTACCTCTGTACCATCTGATAAGCCATCGCTGTCTGTATCAGCCAAGGTTGGATCTGTCCCTAAAGTTCCTTCTTCGGTGTTTGTTAAACCGTCACCATCTTGATCACACGGACCTGCAGATACGCTTGGAT
>CAZHPL010000197.1:699-5714 GCA_964534495.1 uncultured Lishizhenia sp. | reverse complement strand
GAATTGTTGATGGGAAGTTAGTTGCGTTACTGTTAAACTTTGATGGTGTGATCGATGTACCACCAACCAAGTTAGTAACTCTACATACTTTTAATCTTGTTGCTGCGGGTTGGTTAGCATCAGCAGCACCATTTTGATATCCATATTGGTTCTTGTTATAAATTTCGACACTATGAACAACAAGTTTCTTACCAGACCCTGGTACATTATAAAGGGCAAGAATGGCATTTCCAGACGCTCCCATCCATTTGCTAGAACCAGAATATCGGTATTGTGTTTTTGCCATTTTATTCTAACGTAAATTCAATACAAGTATCTAAGTTACCAACTGCGGTCATTGTACCATCAACCACTATTCCGCCTGCAGTAGATGCAGGAATAGTCAAAGGATCGATATTTGAATCTTCATACCCTGCGTCCCATATAAGTGCTGTGTTAGGTGATGAATAAAAATTTTCAAACTTAAACGTACCAGTTGCAGGTTCTTCAGAACCAAATGGAATTGACATATAAGTGTTAACCACTGTACCAGTTGTTGTACTACCGAAGTTAATTGTGATATTCGCATTAACTGCAGTATTGGTAGTGTCATAAGGAACTGGTGTTATAGTTGTTGGTGTTCCGCCAGATGCAACGGTGGAGACAGATTTAACGTTAATTGTACCCAACGCACCGGTAACACCTGTAGTTTGTGCATTAATCAACCATATACGACGAATCTTGATTGTTTGTGTGTTTGACGCAGTAGCGAATATTTGACAATAAACTCTATTTGCTGCTGCGTGAGCAAGAGCAGGTGCATATGCAATCCATGTATTTGCCATAATAAATCCTTAAATAATCGTAAGTTCTACTTTAAGAGTAAAATTACCAACAGCATTCGCAGGTGAAGAATCTGTTCTAATTAAAAATCCCTGATTTTCTCTTAATACTAATGGTTCGACATTGGCATCAGCATAACCGGTATCCCAAAGCACTGCCCACGGCATTATATTTTGAACTTCATCCATCGTCGCACCACCCGCTGCAATTTCGTCCGTTGCCCTGAATACTCTGCGAAATTCAGTTCCCATTGTCGCAGTAATCGTTGTTGCACCAGATGCCGCTGCAATTCCAGTAAATGGTGTTGCAGAACTTGCAGCAACAGCAGAGGAATGGGGTAAGAAATTTAATGCCGTTCCACCTGAATATACTGTTGCTGATCTACCTAATAATAATCCTGTAACACCACCAGATACAGTACCAGTAGTTGGGTTATATACCCAAATACGATAAATTTTTATTAGTTTACCAGAACCTGTAGCATTACTAATTGCCAATAAATTTTTATCGTTGGCATTAGCAATAGTAGATGCAAATAAAGTATATGACGGCATAATTATTCCATTGTAAATTCAATAAAGAAATCTGCAATACCAACTGCAGTATTCGTACTATTATTTAATGATACTCCTTGACCTTCTCTCAAAACTAAAGGTTGGACGTTAGTGTCTCGATACGACGAGTCCCAAAATAAACTCATTCTAGGTAACAACTGATATTCATCTACTGTACCAACAGTAGTTAATATTGGTTCATCATTTGACCAATAACAATTTCGTATCAATTTATTATTTGTGTATGACATATTAGTCGCACAAACAACTTGAGACGGCAAGTTGGGAGAAGACGAATCGTGTTTAACTGGCAACAAAGCGATACCACCAGAACCAGTCGAAATTGTATAAATTTGCAAATTACAATTTACACCAGTAACAGCAACCGTTTGATTATTCAAACCCCATATTCTATACACTTTCAACACTTTACCTGAACCAACACCATTGTATAATCCGATCATTGAACGGTTAAACAAAAATGGGGTTGCTGTAGCACCAATAGTAAATATATTTGCCATTATGCCACCGTAAATTCAATGAAACAATCAATTGTTCCAACAGTAGTCGATGTTGAGTTTTGAATGGTTATCCCTTGCCCCTCTCGACATACAATTTGATCTAGTGCAGTGTTTCTAGTCCCACCATTCCACAATTCATATATTGGAGTAAATGACATCCATTCGTCCATAGTACCAGTATTTACCACACCCTCGTCCGTTGATATTGGGCAGTTTCGAAATAATGATGAAGTTGTTACAGTTCCTTTGGATGTGCAAGTCACCGTGCCCAAGGCAGTATTTGTTGTGTCGTATGATTGCGGTACTAACGTATATCCACCAGATGATGCAGTACATCTAAATATCTTTAATATGGGAGTAACACCTGTTACTGCAGTGATTTGATTGTTCTCTACCCATATACGATAAACACGAAGTATCTTTCCAGACGAAGCAGGATTGAATACAGTGAGCATATGTTGAGATGCAGCAAATGGAACACCAAATGCTTTTGCTAAGTATGTAGATGCCATTTAATTATGCAGCAGTAAATTCGATTACAATATCACACTGACCCGCAACAGCACCAGTGTTTATCAAACCAACGCCTTCATTTGCATTCAATGTAATTGGTTCAACACTAGTATCACCGTAACCCATATTCCATACATTGGCAAATGGTAAGAAACACTGGAATTCATCTACAGACATTGTTGTGTTTGCTGTTGGTTCATCGGTTGACCAAAGTATTCTTCGATAAACATCAGTTGAAGTTACGGAAGCGTTTGTTGCACAAATGACAGATGCAGATAAAGAATTTGATGTGTCGTGTGGTGCTGCAGTAATTGTTGTACCACCGGTTGCTGCAGTTAACTTACGAATTTCTAAGTTCGTTAAAACACCAGTTACCGCAACATATTGATTATTCAATACATACATTCGATAAATTTTTACTGTAACTGGGGAACCTGCATTGTTAAAAATACTCGCCATGCATTTATTTGCTGCGAATACCGTGTTTTTAGAATAATATGTATAAGTTGCTGCCATTATTTACACTCCAATATCTCATTCACTCGGGTCGATGACATATTTATGACGTATGCTATGTAGTTAACAGCGTTTATAACTGTTGCATTCTTTAAATCAATATTTTCTGCCATAGACATTAGATTTAAGAAATCTACAATATTTGAATCGGTTGAATTTCTTACAGCAGTTCTTTCGTCTGAAGTGAAACGACTCATAAATTGTAATTTAGTTACGATAAATTCATCTTTTACATGTTCTAAAAATGACTTAGATGTTGTATCCCAAAGAGATAAGTCTAATGGTAAAGTATCTCCCATTCTTTCTTCATATACATAATCTTCTGGTACTTGAAGCGGCATAAATGAACTTACACCATAAAGTGTATTGGAATCTTTATGAAAAACTACATAGTAAGTTATCATTTTACGTTGTCCTTGCTCTTAGCATACTTTTCAGTGATCCTGCCGCTTTAGTGACCATTTGTGGGGTTGTGTTTGGATGTGCTAAAGCAGTGCTTCTAACTTGCTCATTGTTATCATTCAATCCCTTTTCCAAATGTTCTGGTTGAGCATTTGGAGCCATTCGATCATTTATCCACCCAGTAAACTTGGTAATCCATTTGTTTCAGTCGTTGTACGATATTTGCTGGTATTGGTTCAACATCAATCCCACATCCTTTTTTCAATATTGAGCTTGCGTATTCTGCACATTGCCATACTTCGTTTTGACCCACAACTACCTTTTTGAAAAATGCTTTAACTGCTTCCATTCTTGAATATTTATTCCCCACTAATGAAAGAGCATATTCTTCAACTTCTTCCTCCCAATAATCTTCCATTGAAATCCAATAAAAAGGAATCTCTTTACTTAAAGGAAATATTCTGATTTTGGGGCTAACTGCTTCTAACACAAATACGCGACCACCAATGACCCATGCAATACCAACATGAGTATACTCTGAACGAGTAAATATTCGAACCATCTGTGCTTCTAAATGTTCCCAACTTGTATCTGTCCAAACAAGGACATCACCAGATTTGATTTGTGGTCTAGCGTCAATGTATCTCATGGTGCTTGATACTGTGGGTTATGTAAAATGACTATTTGATCTTGAATCGACTTTTGCCAAGAGATCAAAAACTCTTGGCGTTGAGTCAATATATCGACTTGCTTCGACACGGCATGGAAACGATTTTCATCCAACTGAAAATGAAACCACATTAGCGAAGCAACTGTTACACCAAGGAAGAATCCAAACACAATCAAGATGAATAACGCTTTAATGGCAAGCCAATTCTTCTCAATCTTATCTTTCATGTTTTCGTTTGAAGTAGCATAAGCAACTTCATTCATTTTAGATATTGACGTTTCGATATTATCTAATATCTCTTTTGTTTGTTGGAATTCAGTAGTCATCTTTTTGTCTCGCTTCCAATATTTCTATTTTAGCTAATAGTTTTGCATTCTCTGTCATGTACGATTGAAGTTCTGCTCTGGTGTCATCCAAGTTTTTACCCAAACGTTCAACCAAATCCTTAAGGATTTTAACTTGGCTAGTCAAGTGTTGCATTTCATTAGAGAGCAGGTTTACTTTGTGTATAGCATCATTCTTTTCTGCTTCTAACACCATCAACTTGACTTGTGCTTTGCTTGCATCTTCTACCGCTTTATCACGTTGTCTTTCTAGGTGAGAAATGATCGACTCTTCGGCACGATCTTTCACTATTTCAACGGTATCTCTTGATGCTCTTCTTCTTAATGCAAACAGAGTAGCACCGACAGCAGACGTTGCCGTAAATAATGCAGTGCCAATACTACTCCAATCGATTTGAGAAACAATAGAAGGATCAGCCATTTAAATCTCCTTCTTTGGGAATACCATTACGGAATCTGAAAACTCTTTCGTTTTCTTTTCTATGTCAACCGGATATCGAACCAATATCCACCAAGACATAAATGCTGCAATGATTTCAGCAGAGATTGCAGCAGGAGGTGGGTAAACCGATAAAAGCATCGCTACGCAAGAACCTGTCCAAAGTATGCAACCTAATATTCCATCACCAATGAGAAGGAATTTGTTTCTACTTTTATACAGTAAGGAATATAG
>CAZHPL010000197.1:0-689 GCA_964534495.1 uncultured Lishizhenia sp. | reverse complement strand
CCCCTTGCACAAGAAATAGACATGCCCAAACCCATTCAGTAGCGAACTTTCCCATTAAAGTATAGGTTGGTCGTTGAAATGTATCGCCCGGCCAAAACAAAAGAAATGCCCAAGTCAATGATGCCATTGCAAGGAAAAAACGGGAAGCGAGTAAATCACTTCCCCATAGAATGTCATTGAACCTACGGTTAAGAAATTTTAAGTGAGCTAATACAATGTTCATTTTCTTGATATCCAATGTTTGATTGCAACCCAAATACTGTCATGTGCTTCACGATGCAACTCAATATCATCTTTCGGATATCCTTTAGCGAAAATCTCAATAAGGCTATCTGTGTTTTCTTTAACTAAGCGTTCAAATTGCTCTGCTTCTTCTCTCATATGAACGGAAAGTTTGGTATCCATTTCTTGAACCAATCTTAACAATTCAATGATTACATCATCTGAAGCACGCCTATGTTCTGTTTTACTAGATTCGTGATCTCTATGATGTTCGTGAGTATGATTGTGATCTTCCATAGGTTTAACATATTACTTTCGTTATAGGCAGTATATTTATTACTTTGGAAGTTTCCATCTAAATCCTGTTGGCGAAAATACGAACATACATTTACGATTTCTTGCTATGTCGTTCCTACTCCATAGTTTCCAACCAAAATTGAGTTTTGTACTATATTCATTATTCCAAT
>CAZHPL010000196.1:1413-5760 GCA_964534495.1 uncultured Lishizhenia sp. | reverse complement strand
GCACAGAAAGGAACAAATTGAGACCAAGCTACAAAAGGCGAATCAGGAACATAGATGGCTAAATAGCCTGAATACAGCGCGAAGCCTAAAAGTACCAAAACAGGAATCACAAATTGTTGCCCATCACTTTCGGTTCCCGACATAGCCCCAATGGTGGAGAAAAATGCTCCATAAAACAAATAAGCTGTCAGGAAGAAAATCATAAAATGCGCCAACATCCAACCAAATTGTATGCGTTCATAAATCAATTCCACAAACTCATTGTAGCGCCCACTAATACTTTCTTCGATGATTTGCTGTTTCACTTCGGCAGACATTTGTACACCTTCCCAATTAACGGGTGAGAATAAATCAGGAAACACAAAAGCCCTGAAAAACCATAAACCTAACGTTATGAATAAGCCCCAAGCGAATAATTGAACCAAGGCTGCCATGCCAATTCCTAAAATTTTACCCAACATCAAATCGGCGGGTTTCACGGAAGCTAAAATCACTTCCACAATGCGATTGCTTTTTTCTTTGGCCGTACTTCTTAAAATCGTCATTCCAAACAATAAAACAAAGGAAACAATCAGTAATCCAAACACAAATCCTACCCATCCTGCCGTATTGGAAGCTTGGTTTTTAGGATCAAAGACGTTGCGATAATCGACATTTAAAGGCTGCTTGATTTGACGGAATGCATCTACAGACAATTGCGTAAATGATTCAATCATCACCTCTTCGATGCGTCTTTCCAACTGAAATTTCAATTGCATTTTCACATCACCTGAAGGTTGTTCACGGTAAAAAGCAAACACTTTTTTGTTCATCAAGACCTTCTCGTTCACCTCCATGAGTACGTCGAACTGCTGATAATCTTTGCCGTCTCGGAACTCTTCTATTTCCAAATAATCACTGATAAAATAATATTGAACAGCTTTTCCTTCTTGGGCAACAATCTTATTTTCCATCAAACCCACTGGGTCAGCGATGAGAACTTTGATGCTGTTTTTCCCTTGATCACCTGCTTTAAACAGCAAGAACAACAAGAACAAAACCACTGCAGGACCAACGATTAACATCCACAAAAAAGTACGACTAAAAGCGCGTTCTTTGAACTCTCTCGTTGCAATCAAAATACTATTACGCATGACTCGCCTCCTTTCCTTGAATCAATTCAATAAACACTTCTTGCATCGAAGGAAAACTTTCTTCCACTGCTTCGATTTCAATGTGTCCCATGAGTGTTTTTAATAAATCATCCATTTTGTTCGCTCCACGCATGCGCACTTTCGCAACAAAACGATTTTCACCAATTTCTTCTCGGTCAATCAACTCAAAACCCGTCCACAATGCATTGGCAAAACCTATCATATTCCCTTTAAAACGAATGGTAAACTCCCCTTTTTTCTGCTGTTCACGGAGATTCCAAACGGTATCTTCAGCCAATTTAACGGATTGATGTATCAAAGCGGCGCGGTCACAAATTTCTTCCACACTTTTCATATTGTGCGTTGACAAAACGACCGTCTTTCCTTGTTTTTTAAGCTCTTTCAGTTCGGTCAAAATAAGTTCAACATTCACTGGATCGAAACCGCTTAGGGGTTCGTCTAAAATGAGGAATTCAGGTTCATGTACCAAAGCCGCAATAAACTGTACTTTCTGTGCCATACCTTTTGACAACTCCTCCACTTTCTTCCCTGACCAATTATCGATTGCAAATTTCTCCATCCAAAAACGGGCATTTTTCGCTGCATCGTGTTTCGACATTCCGCGCAAACGTCCGAGAAACACCAACTGTTCCAAGACTTTCATTTCCTTGTACAGACCACGTTCTTCGGGCAAATAACCCATGTTTTTCAGATGCTCTTCGGTTAGCAATTTTCCTTGAAAACGAATTGTACCACGGTCTTGTTCTAAAATACGATTGATAATGCGTATCAGTGTTGTTTTCCCGGCACCATTTGGCCCTAACAACCCAAAAATCTCACCGCTTTTAACCTGCATCGAAACGCTATCGAGGGCAAGCTTGCGGTTAAATGATTTTGAAATATCGTTAATTTCCAGCATGATGTAAAGCTACCAAAACTTAAAATGGAATTTTAGTTACATGAACAAGGATATGAAAATGGAAATGTTGATTAAATGAAACAGAGGTTTTTTCTATATAAATCACCCCAGATTTATGCCTAATCCCCAACTTTTTGTGTTGATCCGTTGATCCCTGATTCCTTAGATTCAAAAGTACTGAAAATAAAAAAAGGCCTTAAAATTAAGACCTTTTTTTCGGGCGGAGAGTGAGGGATTCGAACCCCCGGAACCTCGCGGTTCAACGGTTTTCAAGACCGCCGCAATCGACCACTCTGCCAACTCTCCGGGCCAAAAGTACTAATACTTTGGATTCTGACAAGCGTTTTTTTTGATTTTTTTTTGATTTTCTTTTCCTTCTTTTCTAATTCACTAAAAAAGAATAGGTTACTTATTGGATTTTAATCGGAAATTTTCGCCCTTTTTAGCGAATGGGATATCTTATTTTAAAAATTGCAGTTTATCTCTGCTCACCTTCATACGAATGGTATCAAATAAAACGGTGATTTGGTCACCTTTAACGGTCTCAACTGTTCCATTTTTACGACTTGACATCAATTGTACCATGGAGCCTTCCTTGATTTTGTCTTGCTGCAATTGGTCTTCTTCTTTGATTTTACCACTCGCTTTAACAACATGCTTCGTGTTTTTGCGATTCAATTGCTCTTCTTTTGCCTTGTTTTGCTGCTCCAAAACTTTGATTTCCGTTTTGGATTTTTCAAGTTTTAAAAAGGTCCTCACCTCTTCCATCAAGGCATTATTGGCATCTTTTTTCCTTGATTTCACATTGAATTTTTGAATGAATGACAACATTTTTTTTCCCGCAATCAATTGTTTGTTTTGCGTTTCCAATAAAGTTTGTTGTGATTTGAGACGTTCGTCTAACTTCTCTTTTCGACTTAAAAAATACGTTCTCGCCTCGTCTGCAAGTCGTTGTGCCTCTTCGTGTTCTTTAATCAACCGCTCTAGATAATTCTTCTCTTTTTGCAATTGATTTAAGATTTTGTCCAGCTTAACTTTGTTCTCACTTAAACGATTTTTGGCATCTTCAATAATTGTTTCTTTGATGCCATTAATACGAGCCACTTCAAAAGTGAATGAACTTCCAGGTTGACCTGTTTCAAATTTATACAAGGGTTTCAGCGTCTGTGCGTCAAAAAGCATGCACCCATTCGCAGCATTTTTTAGCTCATCTGCCTTAAGTTTGATATTGCTATAATGCGTTGTAATGACCGCAAAAGCTTGTTTTTTGTAGATTTCCTCAAAGAAAACTTCCGCTAACGCACCACCTAATTCAGGATCTGAACCCGTTCCAAATTCATCTAAAAGCAACAAAGTTCTTCGATTGGCTACTTTTAGGAAGAAATTCATACGCTGCAAACGATACGAATAAGTGCTCAACTCATTCTCGATAGACTGATTATCGCCAATATCACTCAAAATGCGTTGAAAAAAACACATCGAACTATTCGGATTCACCGGTACTAATAATCCGGATTGCAACATAATTTGTAACAAACCTACTGTTTTCAACGTGATACTCTTCCCTCCTGCATTGGGGCCCGAAATGACTAACATTCGGCTGTGTTGATCCAGTTTAATATGTTGCGGACGCGTGGTTTTACCTGCAATTCGATTCGCTTTTTCTAAAATGGGATGGAATGCATCTGTTAATTCAAAAGCTGTAAAACGATTTAATCCCGGTAAAACGGCTTTCATTTCCAAGGCAAGTCTGCATTTTGCATTGATGAAATCCAACTCTGTTAAGGTTTTTTGATACGCCTCAATCAAAGGTGAATACACCGCAATCTGTGCCGTTAGTGCCTTCAAAATGCGATGAATTTCCTTTCGTTCATCATCCAAAAGAAACTCCATTTCATTGTTCAAAGGAACATTTACAACTGGTTCGATATACGTTAAACTTCCTGTTTTACTCGATCCATGAATATTCCCTGGAACTTTTCGTTTAAAAGTAGATTGTACAGTCAATACACGACGCTCGTTTATAAAGCTTTCCGTAGTTTCACCCAAAACTTTATCCTTCAGCAATTTACGCATTTCCCTTTCGAAATTTCGATTGATTTGATTACGCAAAATTTTCATGCGTTGACGAATCTCAAACAACTGTGGAGAAGCATCATCCCGTACATTTCCTGCTTTATCAAAAACTTGGTCAATGCATTGCGTAATCTCAGTTGTGTGGTAAATTCCTTCCAATACTTGTGCGAGTAAGGGATATGCTTTTTCTCTTTTTTCGAAAAACAAAAAAATGCGATT
>CAZHPL010000196.1:0-1403 GCA_964534495.1 uncultured Lishizhenia sp. | reverse complement strand
AAATCAAGTGCAGGAAAAGCTTCACTTCGCACCCGAATTTCATGTAATTCATGCAAGCGACGAAGTTGGAGTTCTACTTCATCAAAATTGTTGCTCGGTTGTAATTCCGCCAATCGTTCAGCAGCCGTTTCACCAATACAATGTTCTAATAAAGCGTCACGAATAATCGTAAACTCTAAATCCTGTAAGGTTTGTTGGTCAGCTGCAAACATCTTACAAAGTAAGTAAGAAAAGCCATACCATTACTGAAAAATCATCCTTTTAAAAGGATAAAAAAAGATATCTTCTCATAAATGATAAGGCTTGTAAACGTTTCTGGTAATACAAAACCTGATGAAAAACAAACCAAATAGAAAATCTGCTTTCTAATTCAACCACCTAAAAACACCTAATTTACAGCATCTTAACAAAAATTAATCACGATGTAGTGATTTAGTGTGGATACAATCCTATTTTTGTCGAAACGAACGTCATGAAATTTACAGGAAAAAAAGTGCTTATCCTCGAAGGAGGAGGATTCAAAACATCATTTTCAACAGGTGTATTGGACGCTTTCCGAATGACAGGTTATGATGATTTTGATGTACACATTGGCGTTTCTGGTGGCACTCTTGCATTATCCTATTTTTTAAGTCATCAATTTGGGTCGTATATCGGGTCGATGAAAATGATCTGTAAAGACCCACGTTTTGTACAATTGAGTAAAGCCTTTAAAACTGGACTCATGAATCTCGATTTCTTTTATGAAATTGCTGAAAAAGAATTTCCCTTCGATATGGAAAAAGCCTTGTCAGAATTGGAAAGAAAAGAGTTTTACATGGTACTTACCAATTCTATTGACGGCACAACAGCTTATAAACAACCTAGAGCCGATAATTGGGTCGACATGACAATTGCAGCAAGCACTGTTCCCCTTTTAACAAAAGGCAAACACGAAATAGATGGTGTTCCCTATTCAGATGGTGGTATATCGGATCCCATTCCCATCAAGTGGGCAGTTGAGAATGGTGCTTCTGAAATCGTACTTATTCGTACCACTTCCATGAACTTCAAACCTGGTATCATTCGCCCAGAAATTATGGCTGCCAAAATTTTGAAGGCAAGCGATAGCATCAAACAACAAATCGAAAATTTTCAGCTAAAAATCAAAGAATCAATTGATTACATTGGCCACTTAGCAGATTCTTCTTTTATTCATCAAATCGCTCCTGAATCTGGATTGAACACAAATATTTTTACCAATTCAGTAAACAGCATCGCATTAGATTACCGTTATGGCTTGGAAGCTGGAATGAAATCTGTGCACGAGCAAAAATTGAAAGAAAGAGAACTTATCCTTCCATAACAACTGCAACACTTTCTACATCGCATTTGATGGGAGGTGTTAACTTTACAATTCGAAC
>CAZHPL010000195.1:0-5800 GCA_964534495.1 uncultured Lishizhenia sp. | reverse complement strand
TTTAAATAACAATTTGAAAAGCCACTGGAGTTTATTCAGTGGCTTTTTTCATTTAGCCAACAGGTAAAAAGATTGTAATATTTTTGTTTTAAATAAATCTACATTTCTATATTTCATTGTTTGTCAAAACAAAAAAAATTAACTTAAGTAAATAGTTCTTCTAGGATTACAATTTGATTGTCCAAGTGTTACTTATGACACATTTATTTACAAAAACAACACAAAAAACATCAAATATGACACAAATCATAATAAATGTGAAAAATAATCCTCAAATTGCGACATATTTTGCAACCTAAACTTTTTTAAGATGAAAAAAATCAATCAATTGTGCTTTAATTCCATTCGATTTGGGCTTATCGCTTTATTTGTTTTATGGTCAGGGGTTAGTGTCCTTAAAGCTAGTAATAACAAATCTTTTCAATCATTAAAGGTTTTAGCTCCACAAGATAACCCATTAGCTTTTTATGTTGAAAATGTTGCTAACCAAAAGTTACTGCGTGTTTCTTTTAACGCAAACGAAGGTACCGATGGAACACTATATATCTACGATTCAAATAATCAAGTCGTGAATGAATCAAGTTTTGAATTAATCAAGTCGCCTTTTTATGCAACTGTTGACGTTACTTCAATAGCAGCTGGAACTTATACATTAAAACTTATTACAGCGACAGGTACTCATACCGGCACACTTACCCTAAACTAAACATAAACCTATGAAAAAATTATTACTCAACCTGATCATTCTGTTTAGTTGTTTTACAGGATTTTCACAAGTAGTCAGCCAGTTCAAAGTAAGAACTTCTGTGACTCAAAAAGGAGGAATTGTTTATTTAGCAAACTCTTCTGTTAAACCTACTCCCGATAATCCATGGCAAGATCAAATGCCACCAAGCGGAGCAGGTTATAACAATAACTTGACAAGTGCATTTGTTGATATTGATGGTGATGCAACGACTTTTATGTCAAGTAGTGACCAGTTAAACTTACCCGCTTGTTCTGAAATTACTTGGGTAGGTTTGTATTGGGGAGGATTTATTAAGTCTTCAAATGCAAGCTTTTCTTCGAGAAACCAATTGAAATTAAAAATAAACGATGGTACTTACCAAAGTTTATCAGCAGACTATTTAAAAGACAACGGTATTGGTTATACATCTTACCACTGTTTCAAAAACATCACGTCATTAGTGAACAAAAATGGAATTAACGATAAGTTCACGGTTGCAAATTTATTGACGGATATTGGTGGTAAAAACCAATTCGGTGGTTGGACAATAGTAGTTGTTTACCGCAATAATTCCATGACAGCTAGAAATCTTACTGTATTTGATGGTTTAGCTAACGTAAGTCCTAATGCGACTTCAGTTGATATTCCAATTTCTGGTTTCCAAACACCACTTACTGGTCCAGTTAACTTCGAGGTTGGTATGGTTGTTTATGACGGTGACCGCTCATTAACCGGTGACCAATTACTTTTCAAAGGTGGTTCAAATTATGTGAATATTTCTGATGCTTTGCATACACCTTATGATATGTTTAACAGTACTATCTCAAACGGTGGCACATTGACTCCAAATCGAACGCCTAACTATAATAACACTTTAGGTTACGATGCAAATATTTTTAAACCGGATAATTCAGCAAAAAATTACATTGGTAATGATGCAGTTTCGTGTGTTATAAGACAAACAACAGGTGGAGAAACTTTCTTGACTCAAGTTGTAACTTTTGCAATCGATGTTTATGAACCAGATCTTAAAAGTGCAGTTGCAGTAAAGAATTTATCAAATCCAGGTTCAACAGCTGCTTCTCCAGGTGATACACTTGAATATACTGTAAACTCAGTTAATTTAGGTTCAGATGTTTCTTTGAATACATTTGTTGTGGATACAATTGGAGGAAATGCTTCGTATATTCCAAATTCACTACAAATTCTTTCAGGTCCTAATGCAGGCGCAAAATCAGATGCATCAGGTGATGACCAAGCTGAATATATTTCTTCTAGCAAAACCATTAAAGTAAGAATTGGTACAGGAGCTAATGCTTATTTAGGAGGTTCAGTAAGTAATTCTGTCAGCGGTGCGGATAGTACTCAATTTAGTTTTAGAGTTAAAGTTTCGAATGATTGTGTTCGCATGTACTGTGATAATTCAGTGAAAAACCAAGCTTTTATTACAGGAACTGGAACCATTTCTGGTAACACATTAACCAATGCGAGTAACCCAGGGATATTTGACCAAAATGGTTGTGTATTGTCAGGAAGTATTGCAACTCCATTGAATTCAACAGGCTGCGAAACACCTAGTGCTTCTGCAAATTCTCCGATTTGTCAAGGAGGAACGATTCAGTTATCAGCTACAGAATCAGCAACAGCAACTTATTTATGGTCAGGACCAAATGGTTTTACTTCAACGTTGAGAAATCCAAGTATTTCAAACGCTCAAGCTCAGCATTTAGGAGTATACAGTGTAAATATTTATGTGGGTGGAACGAACTGTCATTTAACATACCAAGTTGAACCAGACATCTTTATTGCAAACGCAGGCCCAGATCAAACAGGTACAGCTACTTGTGGTTTGACAAGTCTTACTTTAGCTGCCAATGCACCAACAGGTGGAAGTGGAGTTTGGTCTATCGTATCTGGAACAGGCGGAAGTTTTGGGGTAAACAATGATGCAACTAGCACAGATCCTCACGCTACATTTAATGGTGTTTCGGGTAATACTTATGTATTAAGATGGACTTTGTCCGGTGAAACTTGTTCGACAACTTCAGATGATGTTACGGTTAAATTTAATGAATCACCTGTTTCTGCATCCATTTCAGGTGTTGCGGCGACATGTAATAATAAATTGAATGTTGCCATTTCTGGTGGAATTTCACCTTACACAATTACAATAGACAATGGAGTAGGAACAAAAACGAACTATACTTCCAATGCGGATATTAGTGTTAGTCCTGCAAATACAACTACTTATACATTGACATCTGTTTTAGGTGCAAATGGTTGTCCTGCAATTTCAATTTCTCCTTCAACGTATCAGTTGGTGATTTCAAATGCCATTACAAGCGGAACAATCGTTCAAAATAATGCACCGACACCAACAAATTATGTGAGTTCAGAAAATTATGGTTCAACTTCATCGGTTTCTTCGGCTACAGTTAACACGTGGACGAATTATACAGAAGGCATGACCAACAATGGAACATATGCCACTTCGACTTCTGCAAGTAACAATAGCACAACTTCATATTTGTATTTGCGTGGATTTGGATTCAATATTCCAACTACTGCTACAATTGATGGTGTGGTTGTGAAAATGAAGAAAAAAGCAACAGGTTCAGTTTCAGATCGTGGTATCGCATTAATTGCAACCAGTTTAATTGGAAACTTTAAAACGAATGCAGGTAACTGGGCTACAAGCGATGAAATTTCAACCTATGGTGGTGCAACAGATATGTGGGGAAGTACAACCACAGCTTTAACACCAACCATTGTAAACGGAACCAACTTCGGCGTTCGTATTCGAGCTAATATTATTTCTGCCAATTCAGTTGCATTTGTAGATTTCGCAACCATTACTGTGTATTATCATACTGGAGCTAATTACTATTGTGATAATGCTTCAAACATTAGCTTTACTGCTTCCGGTTTTTCAGGTGCTTCAACGTATACTTGGACACCACCAACAGGAGCAAGTATTACATCTGGTCAGGGAACCAATACGGTGGTTATGAATTTTAATGGTGCAGGCCAAAATGGAACATACTCGATTTCAGTTACGCCTTCTAACACATGTGCTACCGCTAACCCAACTTTAACAAGCGTATTAATTTCTGATTGTGCCAATGCAACTCCATTGTGTGCCAAAGGAAATGTATATTGGGATACAGACGGCAGTATTGCACCAGGAAAAGTAAATGGAAATGGAATTGGTGTAGCCGCAGGTTCACAGTTATATGTAACAATGGCAAGAACTTCTACGTCAACAACGGCATTTGCAACAGTTCCTGTCAACGCTGATGGTTCCTGGGAAATTTGTAATTCAAATATTGTTGCAAGTCGTGGATTTAAAATTGCATTAAGTAAAAATAATTATGCTGTTGGAACGGCTTACAATAGTATTCTAGCAACGATGCCTTCAGGTGTAACAAGCAATGGTGAAGTAAATAATGATTTATCCAATGCTGTTACTGGAAATGACGGAACAAATGATGGATTAATCATGCTGACAACTCCGTCAACGTTTACTAATAATGAAACCAACTTAAACTTTGGTTTAAAAATTACTACACCGCCAGTTGCAAATAACGACGCAACTTCAACGAATGAAGACACACCTGTAACATTGAACTTAACTTCAAACGATACGGATGCGGATGGAACAATTAATGCATCTACTGTTACGTTGTCTACAACGTCTTCTAACGGAACTTGGAGTGTTTCAAACGGTGTGTTAACATACAATCCAGCAACTGATTTTAATGGAATTGCTTCTATTACATATACAGTAAAAGACAACGAAAATAATACTTCCAATAGTGCAACGATTACAATTACAGTTAATCCTGTAAATGATGCCCCAGCTGCTCAACCTAGTTCAATAACTATGGACGAGAACAGTACGTATGCATTTACTTCTGGAGATTATAATTATTCAGATTTAGAAAGTGATAATTTAGTTTCAATTACGATTGCAAGTCTTCCAGCTAAAGGAACACTTTACTACAATGGAGCATTGGTTTTCGAAGGACAAACGATTGCAAAAGCATCGATTTCATTGTTAACTTACAAACCGATTTATCACGATTATGGAACTAATTACACAACTTTCCTTTTCAAAGCAAATGATTTGGCAGTTGGTACGGCTTCCGCTACTATGACGATAAATGTAAATCACGTACCGGGTCCACCAACAGCAATAAACGACAATCCAACAACCGATCAAAATGCGGATGTGACTTTCAATATCATTACGAATGATGAAAATGAGGACGGATCTTTCGATTATTCTACATTGGATTTACAAACAAATGCTGACGGAATCCAAAACACGATCACGATAACAGGACAAGGAACATTTACACATACTGGTTCAGGTTCAATTACGTTCGAGCCAGCAGTAAATTATTATGGAACAACAGTGCCAATTACCTATACAATTGCTAATACGTATGGATTCACTTCGAATGAAGCAACGATTATTGTTACGGTTATTCCTACTGGAGCACCAGTTGCAAATGATGACGCAGCGACAACCAATAAAAATGTTGCAGTAACATTTAGCGTAACAGACAATGATACGGATGATGGAACAATCAATTTAGCACGTGTGGATTTGGATCCATTTACAAGTGGTGTTCAACAATCCTACAGTGTTGAAGGAAAAGGTGAGTTTTATGCCGACGCAGAAGGGAACGTTACGTTTATTCCAGTTGCTAATTTTTACGGAATTGTGACTGCAAAATACACAGTAAAAGATAACTTAAACTTAGTTTCAAATAAAGCGACAATCACTGTTACAGTTAATTGGGTCAATAGTGAACCAATTGCAGTCGAAGACTATGCGACTACAAACGAGGATACCCCAGTTTTATTTAATGTAACAACGAATGATTACGACTATGATGTTGATCATGATGGCTCGGGAATAATTAATACAGCTACTGTTGATTTGGATGTAAATACTGCGGGAATACAATCAACGTTTACCATTACTGGCCAAGGAACGTTCACAGTAAATGCAAGTGGTGTTGTAACGTTTACACCGGTATCCAATTTTTATGGTGAAGTAGATGC
>CAZHPL010000194.1:0-5850 GCA_964534495.1 uncultured Lishizhenia sp. | reverse complement strand
TGTCGGAAAACGTAAAAGTGTCCCTCAAAATTGAGGGTTTGTGAAAACTAAACATGGCAGTTCGGTTGAGCATCGTATTTCAAAGATAAAAATTCATTTCATTTTTTGGGTCGAACGGTCGACTTTTTAACGGTGCTAAATACGCGATTATTTTTAGTGTGTGCAATAGGGGAAAACCCTAAATTTAATGGGAAATTTAAAATTGAAAAGACTCAAAATGGCTTCCTACTTCGAGTAATAAAGTTCTTTTTTTTTCATCATTTCGAGTCTATCAGTCCTAAAGTCTTAGCATTTTAAAGTCTTAAAGTCCTGATGCCTCAAAAAATCACCCACCTTAATTCTCCCTCGCCACCACTTGAGCCAACTCATTCGGGAGGAAACAGAATTATGCTTCGAAAGGGTAGGTTTTTACGCAAGTAAAGAGTTGTGTGATTTCTATTTTCCGTCAAAAAAAAATCTCTGTGCAACTCAGTGTTTTCTCTGTGTGACTCTGTTTTTTTTTTTTTACTTAGATTCACGGAGTCACAGAAAACCACAGAGAGATTGATTTTCAAAAATTAAGCTTGTTTATCAATTACCATAGTTCAATTTCCGTTATTATTTTTCACTTTTAAATTTTACAATTTTGAATTGTCCTCCTGCGTTAGGGATTGTAACGAAAAGCCCACAGTGAGGAACGAACGAGGACTTGTAGTGGAAAACCCGCCCGAAGGGAACGCCCAAAATACTTGTATCTAATACTCCAAATACAATTGCGTAGTATCGAATGGAACGGTTGTGACTTGCTTCGTGCCTTGGTTGTTGGTGTTCATTATCCAGTAATAAATGGAATAAGGTGTGTTGCCGTTGTTGATGCAGAAAATGGAAGTGTCTAATGCGCCAAAAAAATCTTGATTCGTAATCGGGCAACATTCTGCACAACCTTGCAAACCTTCTTGTTTGATGTAGCGCAAATGATCTTGTGCAATTGGATTCAAATTCACCAAACGCAATTCTACCCATGCTTTTGCTTTTGTGAAATAGTTGCGTGTGTTGACTTTTCCGATGTCAAGCGATGAATAATAAATCGTTTCTTCGATGGGAAAATAATTGAGTTTATTGACTTTCAAAATGTATTTTTCCATGCGTTCGCGCGGAAAGGTGAAACTGTATTTTCCGTCAGCTCCTAAGGTTACATTTCCAACGAGCAACATGGATTGTGTTCCAACGGGTACTTGGTATAATTCCAGCGTTGCTCCCGACAAACCACCTGAAAAGGTCGAGTCTGTAATGGTTCCACTGATGGTAAAATCTCCTGCTCCTTTTTTACAGGATGAATTAACGAGCAAAACAAGTGCTAGTAAGCAAAACTCTACGCTTTTCATGCTTGAATGTATTGGTTAAACGTATCTTTTTTTTCATGCGGAACAAAGAAATAATCACCTTCTTCTTGTTGCGGACCATAGTTCTCTTCAACGAACGCAAAGTTTTGGATGCCGAAATGTAAATAATCTAGCTCTTTGAAAATCGAAAAAATGATTTCTTTGGTCGAGTCCGAAACTTCTAATTGCACAAAAGGGCGGTGTTTAGCCAATGTTTCTTTCAATTCCGTGAAGACAACTCCTTCGTAGCCTTCAATATCGCATTTGATGTAGTCTATTTTTTCTAAGTTGTCGAAAAACGTGGCTGCTTTCGCAATTTGAACTTCTTGTGTTTTATGTTGCTTTTTTTCCTCTTCCGATGAAGCGATATGAGGTAAACCCGTACGAATAAAACCGTCTGATTCAGGCATTACCATCGTAATGGTACCTTCCTCTTTTCCCAAGGCAACGTTATGGATTTCAACATTTTTGAAACCGCCTAAGAATTGCTTTAAAACCGCGTAAAACATGGGTACAGGCTCGATGGCAATTACTTTTCCGTGTTTGGCTAAACGTGCAAAGTTTTTGGCGAAATATCCGAGATTCGCTCCGATGTCAACCACTACAAAATCGGTTTGAATCAACTTTTTTACCATGTAATGATATTTGAAACGTGCGTCATTTTTGAGGAATCCCCAATCGTATAAAAAGTAAAAACCTCGGTGCATGGTTCGCAAATAGGCAGCCTGACTGAGAATTTTGGAAAGAAATTTCTTGATTTGTTTCATTGTAAAACGAAGTTAAGGAAAAGAGATTGATTAAATCGGAAAATAGCGTTTTTTTCGGGTGATTGGCAGAGGAAGTGCAAACCGTTTTGATTTTAATACTACTTTTAATTTCTTGTTTATTTACACTAAAAATGCACTTATGAAACTTGTTACGTTCTTCGTTTTTCTAGTTTTTTGGACTTTTTATGGCTTTGGGTCGGATGAAATTCAACGCGTTATTTTGCCTGGGAATTCTGTGGAATTAACTTGTAAAAGCACTGACGTACTAAGTTCATTGAGTATTGACTATACTTCAGAATCGATGATGAATGAGATCAATGAAGAAATTCAACTCAAACATATTTACCTTGCTGAGAATGTGAAAATTAAGATTAATGGAAAACCATCTTCTAAAAATTTAAGCGAATTAGTTGCGGACTCACTACCACTTGTAAATATCCTTTATTTATCTGAGTTTGAAATAATAATTGAGATGGTGAAAGAAAATGCAAAAAAGCTACATGTGAAGAACATTGAAATTGATTTCATTTCGCCTGTTTTTATTGGTACAACTTTAAAGAAAGATGTAACAGTAGCCAATGCTATTTTGGTGAATTATGTATACAACTTAAATCAAGAAGAATTTTTTCGAAAATTGAAACTGGCTGAAATTTTAGAAAGCAATAAACAATTTCAAGTAAACCAAAGTGGATTTTTCACAAATGAAATTAAAGAATGGATTGATCGGCATGATAGACAATATGACTTTTCATTTTTTAGTGGAAAACAATTTAAAACATTGATAACTAATTCAATTTTTCAATTGGATGCAAAGGGAGAATTGACCGAAACTTCCTTTAAAAAAATCAAATTGGCGTATTTGTATTTTAAGAATTTGAACATGGTAAGTGAAAACAGCTTTAAAGATGAAAAAAAGGTTGTGAGCAGTATAAATTACGATGATTTTCTCAATTACAACATTTATAAAAGCAAACCTTCTTCTCAGAATCTCAATGAAAAAATCAAAAGAGAAAAAATGAGAACCGTTTTTAAATTAATACCAACTTTCTTTGAAACCGAATCACAATTAACGCGTCTGAATAATCCTGCCTTACTAGACACCATATTTGATGGCGCCTAACTTGTGCTTATGGTGGCTTGGAAATCTGCTTCGTTTATGAATTACACCCAAAAAGCGCCCAATGGTTTAACATGCTATAAATCAAGTGATGAATTGTTCAAATATGCTTTATTCTTGACTACTAAATATGACTTAGAAAAACGCAATAAATCAGAACATTTTGATGCATTACCAAAAGAGGAATGTCGCACTCGATTGATGCAAGTTTTGGGATTGCCACCTACAGCCACTAATGATTATTTTGTGGAATTTTGGGTGAAGGAAAGTGATGTTTTTCGTCCTGCTGTTGACTCCAGTATGGCATGCAATCAAATCGTAGCGACACCTGATTCTTCGTATATTCAATACCTTTCAACATTTAGTAGTAATTCGTACAACAACGACAATTTGTTCTATCAATATCCATTTACGGCATTAGGTTACACTTGGGATTGGAATCCAGCAAATGCCACTCATTTCGGGGTAACTGAATTTGTTGTCCGTGAAAAAAGAACCATTTACATTCGTCGTTCATTAAAAACAGAAGATTATGTCAAAACGCTTCATTAAAGCTGTTCCGTTTCCAGCCATTTATATAAGCATCTTATTTCATGTTTTTGTTTCCCAAGCTGTAAACGCTCAATTGGACTTAAAACAAATAATGTCAGGGAATGAATTTGTAGGCAATCTCCCTGAAAATCAACGTTGGTCAGCTGATGGGAAATATATCTATTTCGATTGGAATCCAGATAAAGAACTGGGCAATTCGTTGTATAAATATGATTTGCTTACCAAGAAAACAACGAAATGTAGTCCCAAAGAAGCTGCAAAAGCAATTGCATATGATGTCTCTCAAGCTAGTTTTCCTATTCAATACCAAGAACTTGAAGGAAATTTAGTGGCCTTCGATAAGAAAACAAGCGCATTGCAACTGCTGCTTCAAATGGCCAATCCTATTTACAATGTACAACGCTTGAACGATGCTAATGCTGTTGTGTTTGAGCAAAATGGACAATTGTATCTGTGGAAAAATGGAGCCAATTTTTCACTTCGCCAACTAACTAATTTTCAAAAAGGAAGTCCGAAAATAGAGAGCAAGGATTCCAACTTTTTGAATCGGCAACAAACGGAATTATTTCAATATGTAAGAGACAAAAACAAACGATCGACATGGTATAAAAATGCGAGTGGGTCAGCCTTTGATAAACCAAGTGAACAATATATTGGAGAAGGAACTCCTGAGCTTATTCAAATTCATCCAAGCGGAAATTTTGTGATTGTTCGAACGACATTTGGTGCTTCTGAAAAAGAAACATCCGTAGAACATTTTGTCACGGCAAATGGCTATTCAAAAGGTATTCCTGCTCGAGGAAAGGTAACCAATGATGAGCCCAATCAAACGATGTTTTTGTATCAATTTTGGCGTGATACATTGATTGCTTTGGATTTTTCACATTTATCGGGCATTCGCAACAAACCACTTTACATGGATCCAAGCGGAGCGGGTCTTTTTGATAAAGACAGGGATTTGTTTTTGCATCCGGTTGTATTTTCAAAAACCAAAAATTGGGCTTTGTGCGACATTCGAAGTGCCGACAATAAAGACCGTTGGATAGTATTGATTGATTTGGAAAAAGCTACGGTTAAGGAAGTAGAACACCAACACGATGAAGCGTGGATAGGCGGACCAGGAATTTCTTCTTGGAATACAGAAATCGCTGTTCTGGATTGGTTGAATGACGGAGAATCTTTTTATTTCCAATCAGAAGAAACAGGTTTTTCACATTTGTATTCATATTCCTTTGCAAGTGGTAAAAAAAGTCAATTGACTTCTGGCAAATTTGAAATTCATAACGTCCAATTAGCATTGGATAAAAAGCATTTTTTCATTACTGCGAATAAGTCGCATCCGGGAAATAGGGATTTTTATAGTTTGGACCTAATTACAGGTAAATTGCAAAGCATTTTTGAAGCAGATGGCTACCATGAAGTTCAGGTTTCTCCCGATGAAAAATGGTTATCTGTGCGCTTTTCAACTGCAATTGCGCCCTGGGAAATGTTCATTGCCCCAAATAAATCAGCAAGTAAGTTAGAACAAATTACACATTCTACCACGCCGCAATTCCAAGCGTATAGTTGGCGAAAACCAAATGTGATTTCCTTTCGTGCAAGTGATGGCGAAATGATTTATGGACGTTTGTATGAACCGCTTCCGAACAAGAAAAATGGTGCAGCAGTTCTGTTTGTGCATGGTGCAGGGTATTTGCAAAACGCACACAATTACTGGAGTTATTATTTCCGTGAGTTTATGTTTCATCACTTGTTGACGGATTTGGGTTATACCGTTTTGGATTTAGATTACAGAGCAAGTGAAGGATACGGACGCAATTATCGTACGGCCATTTATCGCCACATGGGAGGAAGAGATTTACAAGATTTCGTGGAAGCGAAACAATTCATGGTTCAGCAATACCAGCTTGACAAAAATCGTTTTGGAATTTATGGAGGTTCGTATGGTGGTTTTATTACACTGATGGCATTATTGACACAACCTGATGAATTTGCTTGTGGGGCGGCGTTGCGTTCGGTGACCGATTGGGCGCGTTACAATCATGAATACACG
>CAZHPL010000193.1:5461-5879 GCA_964534495.1 uncultured Lishizhenia sp. | reverse complement strand
CATTGTGAACACAGATGCGATAAGTCACCCTGAGATTGATACCAAGAGCCAATTAAATCCTAATACTAAAGGAATTGCACCAATTCGTCCGCCCTATGTTGTGCCTAAGTTGGGTTATCTAGCCAAAAAAGTCCCACCTTTGAGCAATCCTGTAACTGACACTGCTAAAGCTGATCCCAACAAAAAGGGAGACTTAGCCCAAGGGAATCTCAGTCAGGGTAATCTTGCCCAAAGTAGCATTGATAAAACCACTGACAATTCCGTAATTGCTGACTCGTCGGCTTTTGACGGCACTGATCAAGGTATTCCTGATGCTGTTACTGAACTAGAAATCCTACCAGAGTTGATTAATGAAGGTCTCAGTCTGTCCCAGGCTAATCAGTCCAGAACAGCTAACCCCACAACTGCACCATCTAAT
>CAZHPL010000193.1:5125-5451 GCA_964534495.1 uncultured Lishizhenia sp. | reverse complement strand
CCCCAGGCATTGCCAGTGGAAAAGCCATCCTTCTAAGGCGCAATTTGGGACAGGGAAGTCTTGCCCGTATCATTAACCGCTCTATTGATCGTAGCGTTAGTATTGATAGCCCTGCCAGTCCTGCCCCTAGAACCGCCAATAGAACCCCAGCACCATCGAGAACCAGTCAAAAGTCGATCATAACTTCGACTAGTTCCAGTGCTAATTCCAATAATACTGCTTCACCCAGGAACTCCCCAAATAATACCTCTAGCAATGTCCCTAACAGCAACAATCCCAAATCTGGGAATAGTGGAACTTCAGGTACTCAATCTAGTCAATCGCCA
>CAZHPL010000193.1:0-5115 GCA_964534495.1 uncultured Lishizhenia sp. | reverse complement strand
TAGAATCTAGCGCAATTAAACCAGAGGAAGCCCGTAAATTGCGGCAGTTCTGGCAGAAAGTGAATGGCTTAGCTAATGTAAGCTCAGGCACAATCAGCATTGTGGGTCATACTGACGCTAAAGGTGACAATACCTTTAATGTTGCACTATCTAAGGAACGCAGTGAATCAGTGACGCGATTTCTAGAAGCAGAAGGGATGGACCGAGATCGCTATAGAGTAGTTTTTGAAGGAAAGTCTTCCTATCTGCCTATTACATCTAATGATACGAAGTTAGGTAGAGCGATGAATCGTCGGGTGGAACTACGCTTTAAACCATAGCTGATTCAGCCATAGCTGAATTGAGCAAATCAGAACCAAGCAAATATAGTCAATCAAATTAAGAATGGGATGTTATTTGGGGCTATTGTCAGACAAGATGTCTGACCTACAAGGTATCAATAAAGGTGGGACGGACATCTTGTCCGCTTATCTCCCTACAAGACTGTCCCAGAATTATTTGAAATAACTATAATTATGGAATCTATTTCCCGATCTTCTGGCGTGATAAGTCTAAAAGATCGGGAAATCATCTGTTCTGCTGGTTATTCTGGCTTGCCCAAGAAATCTACTTTACCCAATTCCACACCACAGTGGCGTAGAATCCCGTAGGTAGTAGTGACATGGAAATAAACATTAGGCAAAATAAAGCCTAATACATAGGGCTGCCCCAAAAAGCTAAAACTCTGTTTCCCAAAACTGAGATTAATCTCTTTCTCTTCAGTGCCATCAATCTGTTCTGGGGTCAGAGACTCAAGAAATGTAATGGTATTTTTGACCCGTTCGATCAGTTCAGGGAAAGAGGCTTCTTGGTCGGCATAGGCAGCGACTTCTACATCAGCCAGCCGTGCCGCCCCTTTGCGACCGATATCAGTGGCGATCTGTACTTGCCGCGCTAGGGCAAACATATCTGGGTACAGCCGCGCATTAATTAATACCGTTGGATCAATATTTTTAGCTGTGGCATGGGCAGCCGCTTTTTCGAGAATGCCCACGAGATTATTAAAAGTCCGCACTAATGAAGGCACTAGCACTTGATACATGGAGACCGTCATGGGTTTAAAACTTCCGTGATAGCAAAAATAGAAAAACGCACTCAGTTAATTAAGTCATTAACCAAATCCTAAATTACATCGATCTAAGGCAGATTATTAGCACGCTCCAATTAATGTTATTACCGTTCCCATTATCCAATTCAATTTATTCAATTTAAACAACGAAACCCAGTCACCAAATACAGTTACAGTCAGATGATCACAGCTTCCGTAGAGCAAAGGATCGATCTAGGGTTTTGAGAATGCCAGGAACGAGATTTGAACTCGTGACACGAGGATTTTCAGGCTTAAGATTTGGCGTTGGTTAGCCAGTAACTTGTACTAAACCAGTTAATCATAAACTCAAAAATCATCACAGTTGGCTAGATTTGCAAGGTAGGGACGTTTTGACCTATCTAGCAATAGGTTTCCTTGTTTGACCCTTAAACACAGCCCTTAAAAATCAAAAATCGGCTAACATATTGGAGAAATATATACAAAACCTGAAATTTATGCCTGCACCAACAATGGGCGATTTTTTTGGCACAAATGCCACTGTGGACAGCACCGATGCGAACAACCCTAAATTGATTATTCAGTTTACGGATTTTGCCTCTGTGGGGTGGGGTAGTGTCGCAGGAACTTCCGATCCTGAAAAATGGCTCACTGCCATCGTCAAGAAAATTCGAGCCTTTTCTGCGGCAAATACTGATCAAGTGCCGAATGTAGAAATTGCTACCGATCCATCAATCGGGTTTGAGACTCGCGAGACCAATCCTAAGCGGCGGTTTGATTACTTTGTATCAATCTACGAGCCGGACACAGGAGCCACCGCCCCTGATCCTGACAACGTGTAGGGAGTTGGGACGATGGCAGATTGTGACAGCATTGAGGGGCTGCTATCGTCCCTCTCAAATCAAGTGGCAGCACTTAACCAAAAAGTTGCTGATTTGGAAGCAAAAAAAGCTGATAAAAACCGTGTGGAAAGTTTATCAAGAGATGTTGCTAAATTGTTTGGTGAAATCGCGGGGATACTAACTCAAGTAAATCAAATAGTTGAAACAGCCGTTAAACCAATCAGAGAAGCTGTAGCTTATATTTTGGGCATGATTGATAGATTTTTAACTAAGCCAGAATTATCTGATTTGGAGCGAAAAGTTAATAATCTTGCTATCGAATTATCTGGTACTACTGCACTGGCTCGGGGTGCTTCTAATGGCGTTATTTCGCTACGTTCTAAGGTACAAGGCATTGAAAAAGATATTATTTGGTTAAGAAATCAATTAACTGAGGTCATCAAGGAGTTAACCCGTCAAATTAATATCGTTAAACGAAAAATTGATATTGAAATTGACGGCATAAATAAAAAACTAATTGCGCTGTCTATCGCGGTATTTGCGGCAATTGCTGCTGCAACAAAATTGCTTTTAGCTGCTATAGCTGCACTATCAAAAAAAGTTTTTGCGGCTCTAGCGGCAATTAATATGCAAATCAGATTGATTTGGGCTTTTTTGCGTTCTTTGAGGTTGCGTAACGGTAGAGATGGGCGTGATGGCATAAATGGACGCAATGGGATAAACGGTAAAGATGGTGCTCCGGGTCCTCAAGGTCCGCCGGGACCACCAGGGAAATCTGGCGGCGGTGGTGGTGGCGGTGGATCAGGCAATGGTGCGAGAGGTCCTGCTGGTAAGGATGGAAAAAATGGCAAAAACGGTAAAGACGGAAAGGATGCGAAAGTGGAATTTACAACTATCAACGTAAAAGTATTTGATTCTTGTAACTCTGATGGATCGGCAAAATTCGGCTCTAAATCCGTCAAAGTCATCAAGGGTACTGAATCGCAAGAGTCAGCAAAGTTTGAACAGATTGCAGAGGTCAGGGCACAGGAATGTAAGGCAAAATCTGCAATTGCTATATTGCCTGAGCATCATCAGATTAAAACTGGAGGGAATATTCCACAGTTGGCTATTTTGTGGCGTGAAGTTAAGACTGACGGCTCTATGGGGCATAAATTCAGAGCCTCAACAATCCCGCATTATGTGGGGACCAGAAAACCTGTTTTATCCAACTATAAAAAAGGCTCTTGTTACGCTCGAATTATCCTTAGGGATAACTCAAAGATTATTGTTTATGCTGATACTCAGCGAATCGCTGAAACGATTGCTAGAGAACAGCTTAACTATGTTGATGAACGCTTGAAACCATCGCCTGTAAAGGTGTCATTAGGTGAGCGTAAGGGTGAAAGTCTGGAAACAATTACAGTGAAGGCAGTTAGGATCAGCTATTTTCCAAACGGTCAGAAAAACACTCAGCCGGAATGGGTTTCCGAATTATGATGCACCTGCTTAGACGGACTCGAAAAATTAGGGATATTAACTCTTGTATCCCTGTAAAGGTGTACGCCAAAAAACATCATTTAACCCCTAGGGGTGTAATTCATCGGATTCATTCTGGGAAACTTATCGGATACAAAATTAACGGGAGTTGGTATGTGAAAGATCACCCTTTTTGCTATTAATGCCAGACAGACTGCTTACGTGACTTAAACAGTTACAGAGTCTAGAATACGTCTAACCTATATGTCCAAAATCTATGACGTTAGCGATTGAATATTATGACGGTAATGCTGTTGCTCAGGGTTTAGGGGTTTATATCCCTGTTGCAGACCTGCCGGGCGTAAACGCCGCTGAGTTGGCTAATGTATATCCCGCTGCAGTCAAAGAGGGAAAGGTGATTTTAGCTCTCTTAAATAGGATTAGTAGAATCGTCTCACCGGACTCATTCGACAAGCTGGGTTTTGCAATCACCAAGGAAGCCCCCGATGGGGTTGATGTTGATATTTTTAATCAGGTTTTTGCGATTACTTATCAGTGGGTGGTTGGTGTAGCTGCTCGCACCGTTGATGTTGTACCAGTCCCCAACCTTGGCACCAATACTGGTAAGGGTGATTTTTGGATTATTGACGTTTTCCCTGGATCGTTTAAAGTTGGTCCTGGATCAGATGTTGCCGCTGGCATCGTCATTAATGACTCTGGCTTAACCCAGTATGTCAATAGCGCCTTGATTACCGATCTTGATATTGATGGTGATGGTAGAGCGTGGTTTGCTGCCCTTGCCGAGCATCTAACTTTTGACTCTATTAAGCGCGGGGTAAACAATAGCAGTGCTGTCGTGTCTGCTTTAGCTAGTAACTACTCAGCGTCGGCAATTACCCCTGACATGATAGATGCAACCGACCCCACGACTGGCATCCCCCCCGCTGATGCCAAGAAATACGCTCTAATCAATCGGACTGATACAGTCACTGTGCAGTTGGCACTGAATCAAGACACCCAAGTGTTTGAAGTGCTAGTCGCATCGGCTTAAAGCCGTCAATCTTCTGGCTTTAAGCTTGAACAACAATTAACCAAATGAATTTACAGGAAGTAAAAAAATGGCTGTCTATACGATTAATTTAGGCGGTGAGATTGCTGATGTTGGCTCTATTCGCTATGGTTTCCATGCGCCCGATGACGCTTATAAGTCTATCGCCAGTGCTATGGGTGTGACTAAGCGCAAAGACACTGACAAAGGGATCGTTTATGGGTGTAATAGCCCAAAACCTACGAAGGTTCGGATCAACTTTAAAAAGAGCGCTGCTAGTGCTGTTATTGGCAAATCTAATCGTGGTAGTACTATCCGATTTTGTGAACCCGATAAGGTTGGGAGCTTGACTTTGGGTGGCGCTATTAATGGCAAAAAGGTTAAAGTCGGACTGTTTGAGTACGATATTGATTCAGTGATGCTGAAGAATAACTAATGTCTATACTGCTATTACCTCATGAAAAGGGATTTCAAGAGATACTAGCTACTCCCCCACCCTCGCCTAAGGATGTCAACTGGGTAGTCAGGGCTGGGGGGATACTCATGGAGGCTGTATCTCAAAAAGAGCTTGATGAATACTTACAAGGCGGTGAGTATGACGAGCGGCTAAAAGAGATTGACCCCGACGGCTTGATATGGACACCGGAAGATTTCGAGATTGTTTGGGAAGATGAGTAATC
>CAZHPL010000192.1:0-5880 GCA_964534495.1 uncultured Lishizhenia sp. | reverse complement strand
AAAACAAGAACACAATTGGATGAAGACCTCGCTGAAACAGGACGAAGAACATGTATTGACTTAGGTATTCATGGTTTACATCCTGAATTGATGCGCATGATTGGACGTATGAAATACCGCTCATCGTATGGTCAGAACTTATTGCAACACTCCCGTGAAGTAGCTAATTTGTGTGCGATTATGGCAGCTGAGTTAGGCTTAAACGTGAAGTTGGCTAAACGAGCTGGATTACTCCATGATATTGGTAAAGTTCCAGATGAAGAGCCAGAATTGCCGCATGCTATCTTGGGTATGAAGATAGCTGAGAAATATGGTGAAAAAGGAGAAGTATTAAACGCAATTGGAGCTCACCACGATGAGATTGAAATGACAACATTGATTTCGCCGATTGTACAGGTTTGTGATGCCATTTCAGGTGCTCGTCCAGGTGCTCGTAGAGAAATCGTTGAAGCGTACATTAAACGTATTAAAGAATTGGAAGGTTTAGCCTTATCCTATGACGGTGTTGGAAGTGCTTATGCAATTCAGGCGGGTCGTGAGTTACGTGTATTGGTTGAAGCTGAAAAAGTAACCGATCAACGCGCTGAAGAACTTTCTTTTACGATTTCACAACGTATTCAAACAGAAATGACTTATCCAGGTCAAGTAAAAGTTACTGTTATTCGTGAAAAACGTTCTGTAAACTACGCTAAGTAAACTTTTCGAAAGCAGTAATGTTCTTTGTGTATGACAAAGCCTATTTTAATAGCAGGTCCTTGCAGTGCAGAAACCAGAGAACAAATCATGGAGACAGCAGCAGGATTAGTTGCGCTGAAGCCGGATTACTTTAGAGCTGGAATTTGGAAACCAAGAACACGACCAGGAGAATTTGAAGGAATTGGTAAAGATGCTTTGCCATGGATGCTCGAAGCTAGGGAAAAATATGGATTAAAACTTGCTACCGAAGTTGCGAAAGCCGAACATGTTGATGCAGTTTTGAAAGCTGGATTTGATATGGTTTGGATTGGAGCACGTTCAACCGCCAATCCATTTACGGTTCAGGAAATCGCAGATGCACTTTCAGGTGTCGACATTCCAGTAATGGTAAAGAATCCAACAAACGCAGATTTAAAGTTATGGTTGGGAGCTATTGAACGCGTTGAAAAAGCAGGTATTAAAGATATTTCAGCCATTCATCGAGGATTTTCAGTTTACGAAAAAACAAAGTATCGCAATAATCCAAATTGGCAAATTCCAATTGCTTTAAAACAAGAAAGAAAAGAATTGCCTTTGATTTGTGATCCATCGCATATTACTGGCAAATCAGAATTAATTCAACGAATTGCTCAAAAAGCATATGACTTGAAATACGATGGCTTGATGATAGAAACGCATTGCAACCCAAGTAAAGCATGGACAGATGCGCGTCAACAAGTAACTCCATTAGAATTAGAAAACATTCTTAATAGCCTTGAAATTCGAAATAGAGAAGAATTTAAGTCTAACGAATTACTAAGTCTTCGAGAAGAAATTGACGGACTTGACGACGAAATTATTAGTTTGTTAAAAGAACGTATGCAAATCTCAGCTGCTATTGGAAATCATAAGAAAATAACAAAAACTGCCATTTTACAACAATCACGTTGGCAGGAATTAATTGAGAAAAATAGAGATCGCGCGCATCAATCTAACTTGTCTCCAGATTTTCTGGTAGAAATATACAAATTGATACACGAAGAATCCATTCGTATTCAGTATCAAATTCTCACGACAAAAGATGAATAAAATCATTTCACCTTTTTATTATCAAGGAGAAATCGATGCAAATGCGTCAAAAAGTTATTTACAGAGAGCTTTATTGATAAGTGCACTGGCCAAAGGCAACTCTAAACTAATCAACTTTCAAACAAACAATGACTCATTGGCTGTAATGAAATGTTTGGAATCTATCGGGGCACAATTCCATTTCATAAATGAAAGCACCTTAGAAGTTATTCCTCCCGAAGAAATTGGGACTTCTAAATTAGAAATCAATGTTAGTGAATCAGGTTTGGCCTTGCGCATGCTTGGAACTGTTTTAGCTGTATTGATTGATGATTTGACAATACATGGCGAAAGCACGCTATTAAAACGCGAGCAAAAAGCACTAATTGAACTTTGGGAACAAATAGGTTTTGAGGTTGAACATGACAATTTCAAATTGCCCATTCGCAAAAAGGGTAAAGTTAGTATTCATAAAATTAAAATAGATGCATCCGAAACATCTCAAATTCTAACAGGACTATTAATAGCCCTACCTTATTTGAAAGACACAGAAATAGAAGTAAAATCTTTAGCTAGCAAGCCATACATTGATATGACAATAGAATGTATAAAACAGTTTAAGATTGAGATAAATACTACTTACAATACTTATCGGAATCAACAGCCTAAAGACTATATTGGAACAGAATATTCAATTGAATCAGATTGGTCAGGAATTGCAAATCATATAATTGGCGCAGGTATATCAGGATCGATACGAATCAAAAATGTTCATTTTCCTTCTAAACAAGCAGATGCAAAAATAATTGATATTGCCAGAGAAATAGGTATATCCGTTTCCTATGCAGATAACACATTACAAATTGATAAAGGGCAACATTTGAAACCATTTGAAGTTGATATTACAGATTGCCCTGATCTATTTCCAGTACTTGTAGTATTAGCACTCGCATGCAAAGGAACAACCTGTATTCATGGAACTAATCGCTTAATCAACAAAGAATCCAATCGACTATTGGCAATGACGGAAATGTTAGATAAGCTAAAAACACCCTATCAAACAAATGAAAACGGCATTTCGATTGAGTCAATATCAACCATTCGAACAGAAATAGTTATAGACACTAAGAATGATCATCGTATTGCAATGGCAGGTAGCCTATTAGCTTTATTTGGTTTAAAAGTTGCTATTGATAACGAAGTCTGTGTCAGCAAATCCTATCCAAATTTCTTTAAGGACATAGGTTTAATTTCACATGAAATATAAGCTTATATAGCAAAATCAACTTGTATTAAGAATCATTGAATTGATAGATTTACAATTAATCTTATCTATCTACTTTTACAAAACAAACTAAAATTGTATTCATTAATAAAACAAAAAAGCACCCATTTCTGAGTGCTTTTTTTATGAATTATTGATAATCTACTATTTGATACTATGTTTCAACACTTCTGTTGTTGAAGTACCATTACTGATACTGATGTAATACATTCCTGGTGCCACATTTTCATCGATTGTAAATAGATTTACTCCATCTACCACATCAACAACTTTAGAAGCTACTACCGTTCCTTTTGTATCTATCATTTTTAGTATTGATGTTCCAACTAACGATTTGTTGCTAACCAGTACATTGAATGCCGTTCCAGAAGGGTTTGGATACGTTTTGATGAATTCAGTTGCATTTCCACAACCAATTAAAATTGGGTCATACATTTTCTCATCATTATTAACATCCACTTGGCGTAATCTATAGTACATCAACTCTGCTCCTTTAGCATTTACGTCTGTAAACTCATACGTCAATTTTTGTAAGCTATATCCTGCTGCAGGTTTTGTTGTTGCAACAGTCCAGTTTTCACCATCACGTGAAGATTGAACTTCGAAGTATGCACTATTATTTTCTGATGCAGTAGTCCAAGTAATATGATTACCTTCTTCAGAACATTCACCAGTGAAACTTAACAATTCAACAGGCAATGGATTTGCATTATCACCTCCTCCATTAAACCAAGAGAATCCCGTTACGTTAACACTAGTCACAACATAATCTGATCCAGCTGTTAGTGTTTCAATTGTATTATGTGTTCCAGCCATTGACCAACTTCCATGTGAACCATCTGCATTTCCTTTAGCTCTAATCAAGCGAACGCGTGGAGGGTTAGCTAAAATACCTCCATTTTGTACACTAGTTGGGCTATTAATACGAAGTTTCAATGTATAAGCAACGTCATCTAATGAACCATAAGGCGTACCTGATGCACTATATGGAGTTATATCCCAATAACCTTCTTGGTCAGTGTTTTGGATATAATAGTTCGTACCATTTTCACTGTAAGTTAAAGGAACTGTTGCGTAATTATCACTTGGCATTCCATCATTAAACTTAGCTATGATGTAACCACCTGTACTCGGTGCACTTGTAAAGTTAACTTGTGCATATCTGTTCAATCCAGATTTTCCAATTGGGAATACACCACTAGCCAGAGATGAATTAGTACTTGCACCAAACCAACGTTTCATTGGACCGACTACCGTACCAGAAGTCCAGTTCACTACACCTGGGTTACTTGCACCTGTTCCGATTGTTAGCATTTTAGTGTCGTCAGTAACAATATCACCAGCATTTAACGTCAATGCGTCTTTAACATTAACATCCTCAGATAAAATTAATGAACCATTACTTAATTTCAACTCACTGACATCACCTGTAAAGAAACCAGTTGGTAAAGTTGTTGCTCCATTCATATTGAAATGAACTTTACCAGTACTTGCATCAATTGAGCCTGAAGTATGATTAAATGTACCAGATAATTTAAGTTCACTAGTTCCAATATCCAAAGAACCTTGTGTCATTGTAAAATTACTTAAAACTTCAATGTTTCCATTTACTGTTACTCCTGATGCTCTATCAATTTCTAAGTTATTAATTTGATTTAATGGTAATGTCGAAGCGTCTAATGTTGCTGCTTTGTAAATTAAACCTCCAGTGCCTGTAATTAACCAACCGTTGGTTTTTGTCATAGAACCATCAGAATCAATTGTCAAGAAATTGTTATCTAAATCCAAACTACCCTCATCCAAAGTCAATGCACCTGTAATTGTAAAATCATCAGTCAACTTAACTCCACCAGTTCCAGATAAAGTCATGTTATTAACGGTGCTATTAAAGAATGAAGCTGGGAAAGTTAATAAACCACCATTATTTGCAAGATTTAATGTACCAGCACTCACTTCAAACTTACCTCCATTTAACATTGCTGGGCTATTTGCACCACTTCCTGAAATTGTAAGAGAATATGTTTGTGCATCTAATAGTGTTCCATCTAAAGTAAGTTTATTAGATACTAAAGTATTATTCATCAAAACTTTAGAAGTTGCACCTGTTGATTTTAAATTGTAATAATTTAATGGAAGAATATCTTGAGCGTCATTACTGTTGTAATGTACCGTTCCGTTACCACCATTAAATGTACCATCTAAAATAAAAGGTGTTCCACTACCTAATAACTCAACTGTATTACCACCACCGTTCAATGTTGCAGTCGCACCTACATATAATATACTATTTACAGTAAGATCATTATTAATAGAGGTTGAACTATTTGCGTCTATTAACAAGTTGTCAAATACTAAAGGAGAACTTCCTGTAATGTTTTGAGCTGAATTACCATTCATTGTAACAATAGGAGCATTTGATAAAGAAGCATTATTCAATAAATCACCTCCAATGCTTATGTTATTACCATTCATATCAAGTGTAGATAACAAAGATAAGTCATTCAAAACTATCAATTCTTCTGTAGCCAAAGCAGTACCTGAATTTTGGTTAATTACTAAAGAACTATATCCTGAAATAACACCATTAGGATTTTTGATCTCTTGATCTACACCTGTAAAAATCAATGTATTGGCATTCTCTGTAGCGTCTAAAGTACCATTATTAGTCAATTGACCAGAAATTGTAGTTTGAGCATCTGCAGCAATAGTAACTTTTTTAGCAGAGTTTACTTGTAAATTATAAAACTCAGTATTTCCTGATAATGTACCATCAGTTGAGTTAAAAATAATAGTACTTGTACCTGCATCAAATGTGCCTTGATTAGCCCAAGTTCCAGAACCACCATTGATTG
>CAZHPL010000191.1:0-5888 GCA_964534495.1 uncultured Lishizhenia sp. | reverse complement strand
GTAGAGTCAACGAAAGTACTTGAGAATTGGGCCATTTATGATATGAATGGAAAAGAAGTATTAAATGGCGCAGCTGAAAGTTTCAACTTTAGCATTGATCTTTCTAATCTGAAAGCAGGAAGTTACTTGTTTCAGTCAAGTGTAGATGAATACATCGTTCGTAAGAAAATCATGAAGATTGATAATTAATTCAACTTTATTACAAAATGAAAAGGAGTTCGAAAGTGCTCCTTTTTTTTATGCAAAAAAAATGGCTACCTCGAAAGATAGCCAAATCATATTGTAAAGATCTTGATTTATTTTCTTCCGAATTGTTGGATAATTAAATCGGCTAATTCCTCTCCAATTCTATCTTGCGCCTCAACTGTAGCAGCACCGATATGTGGTGTACAAGCAATTTTAGGATGACTCAATAGCTCTTTTTTCGGATTCGGTTCATTTTCAAAAACATCCAAGGCACATCCAGCAACAATACCTTCGTTTAATGCCGTTAACAAGTCGTCTTCGTTTATTACTCCACCTCTTGCTGCATTTGCAATTCGAATACCTTTTTTCATTTTTGAAAATTCAGTAGCCGTAATGACAGCACGACCATCCGCTTGTTTTGGTACATGTAACGAAAGGTAATCTACTTCACCAAGAATATCGTTAATTTCAGTAGACGTTTGCAACGAAACAGTAACTGTTTGTCCACCCACTTTAACAGGAATTTCGACCGTTTTAACCGAATTATCAACTGCCAACACTTCCATTCCTACACCTAAAGCATACGAAGCTAAGCTTTGACCAATTCGACCAAAACCAACAATTCCAAGTTTTTTTCCACGTAATTCAACACCTTTCGCGTAGTTTTTCTTTAAAGTCGAAAAATCACCGTTTTCCATGTTTTTGAAGGAATCGGGTAAGAAACGAGATAGGGAAAATAATTGACCCATCACTAATTCGGCAACGGATTGTGAAGACGAAGCAGGTGTATTGATGACTGTCAATCCTTTTTCACGTGCATACGCAACATCGATGTTATCCATTCCAACACCACCTCTACCAATCAATTTTAATCCTGGGCAAGCATCAATCACTTCTTTGCGAACCGTTGTTGCACTTCTAACCAAAACGATTTCAATGCCTTGTTCATTTACCGCATTTGCTAAATTATCTTGTGCTACTTTTTCTGTAATCACGGTGTAACCCGCTGCTTCCAATAAGCTTTTTCCTAAAGCTGAAATTCCGTCGTTTGCTAAAATCTTCATTTTTTATCCTTTACTTGTTGCAAAATCACGCATAACGTCAACTAATACCTGAACGCTTTCAATGGGTAAAGCATTGTACATAGACGCGCGATAACCTCCCACAGAACGGTGACCCGGTAAACCAACGATTCCTGCGCCTTTCCAACGTGCGTCAAATTCTGCACCCAAACTATCGTCGTTCAATAGAAACGTAATGTTCATGTTTGAGCGATCTTCTGTTTCAACAGCTCCTTTGAATAAAGGATTTGCGTCGATTTCGTTGTACAATAAATTTGCTTTTGCGATGTTTCTTTCTTCCATAGCTTTCACACCACCACTTGCCAATAAATTGCGCAGATTCAACATAGAAACATAGATTGAAAATACAGGAGGCGTATTGTACATTGATTCTTTTTCAACATGTGCTTTCAAGTCCAAATAAGTTGGCAAGAAAGGCGAGCTTGATTTTCCTAACACTTCATCTTTCACAATGTAAAGCGTTGCACCTGCAGGACCTAAGTTTTTCTGAGCACCTGCGTAGATTAAGTCAAAATCAGCAACGTTGATTTCTTTCGAAAAAATATCGGAAGACATGTCGCAAACTAATGGCAAATCTGTTTTTGGGAATGCTTTGAATTGTGTTCCATAAATCGTGTTATTCGACGTGAAATGCACAAAATCAATATCCGATGGTATAGTATAGTTTTTAGGAATATAGGTGAATTTTTTATCTTCTGAAGACGCAAATACATTTACATCGATACCCACTTTTTTAGCTTCTTTTATTGCGCCTGATGCCCAAGTACCTGTGTTAATGTAACCCGCTTTTTTGTTCTCGCGCATCATGGTTAAGGCTGCAATTGTAAACCCAAGTGTAGCACCACCTTGCAAGAAAGCAACAGAATATCCTTCTGGTACATTTAAGGCTTTTTTCACTAAATCCATTGCTTCGTCCATTACAGCAACGAAATCTTTGTGACGGTGTGAAACTTCCAAAATGGAAAGTCCATTAAAATCTCTAACTGCATCAGCCGCTTGACTGAAAACTTCTTGTGGCAAAATACAAGGTCCTGCTCCGAAATTATGTTTCATGTTGATTGTTTTTCTCTTTTAATAGTTAGGTTGTAAAAAAAAAGCTGCCTCAATGACAGCTTTACAATATTACGCTTCTGTTTTTTTCGAACTAGCTTTTTTAGTCGTTTTCTTCTCTGCTTTTTCCTCCTTCACAACTTCTTTTTTTGCAGTAGCTACCGTAGCAGCAGGTTTATTCGATTTTCTTTTTCGAGTGATTCCGTATGAACCCATCGTGCGTTTTCCTTTCGCCGTTTTTTTATCTCCTTTTCCCATGGCAAATAAATATTAGTAGGTGAATAACTAATGCAAATTTAGTATTCTTTTTCAATTCTGTTTCTAAATTCTCGCTCGAGTGCAGGTCCACCATTAAGGATTTTTTTGCACCAATTAATTTTCAACGCAACTTGCTCTTCTTCTGTGAGTTTCCATTGCAAATCGCTGGATTCCAATCGCTGGCGAATGGTCTGCAAAAGGATAGCTGCTGAAACTGAAATATTGAAACTTTCCGTGAATCCATAAATCGGTATTTTGACACAATAATCCGCTCGGTCGATAACTTCTTGACTTAAACCTCTTCTTTCTGTTCCGAAAAAGAAAGCCATCGGCTCATTTAATGGTAAATCATGAATCGTATATGCATCTGTATGTGGGGTTGTTGCAACTATTTTATATCCTTGATTTTGTAAGTTGAGGATGCAATCGTCTGTCGGATTATCTCCAATATTGTAACTGAACATGTCTACCCAACGTCCTGCTCCTAAAGCAATGTCACGTTGAACAGCGTATTGAAAATCTTTTTCTATCACGTGCATTTCCTGCAAACCAAAACAATCACATGAACGCAAAACAGCCGAAGCATTGTGTTCTTGGAAAATATTTTCCAAAGCAACCGTAATGTATTTTGTTCTTTCAGCGGCAATTCGATCAAACATTTCGACCTTGTTTGGTGTGATGATTTGATAAAATTCGTCGAGTATTTTCTTCTCTATCTCCATCTTCATTTTCGAATCAAGTTTTATTCACCAATTTTCTTTTCCATCAAGTAATGCTGGATTTGGCCAAACAAATTATGCGATTTTTCAATCAGTGAGTACCCCAATTTTTTATAGAAATCTAAAGCTATTTCTCGAGCGTGCAACACCACTAAATGATCACCTCGCTCAAGAGCAATTTGCTCCATATTTAACATCAATTCTTTGCCAATACTTTTGCCTTGATGCTCGTTTTCAACCGCCATAAATCGAATTTGTGAAACACCTTCACTTTGTTGATCCAGCCGTCCGACACCAAGCATTTTTTCTCCTTCAAAAAGTGCAAAATGCAAAGCGGTAGCATCTCCCTCATTTCGTTCACTTCCACGCGGTTGTTGCCAAGGTTCACGTAAAATGCGGTACCTTAAATCATAGTAAAGTTCCCATTCTTGTTCCGTTTGCGGACAGCGAATTATTCTTTCCATTCAAAAGCGATTGAGGTTAAACGTTGAGTTGGAATGCCATTGATTTCTTCTTTTCGAATCAATTGTTGCGCTTTTTCATCTTCAAAAACTTTATCGATTGAACGTATAATTCCACACGGCACAAATAATTTGAGCATTGCCGAATGAATTTCTTCTGCCGTCATTTCTGCTATTTTTTCTTGAAGAAGAGGTAATAATGATTCCCTATTTACAACTCTTTTTTGATTGGTTGAAAACTGTTCATTTAGCGGTAAATTTTCCAAACCAAGAACAGCACATAATTTCTGGAAATGTTGTTCTGAACCAATTGCAAACGTAATGTCCAATTGATCTTTTGTTTTGAAAATCTCTCCATAAGGTGCAATGTTTGGATGTAAACTTCCAATGCGTTTTGGGACTTGTTTTCCCATTAAAAAATTAGAAGCTTGATTCACTAAACTACAAACCGCGGCTTCATACAAAGAAACAGATACCACATTTCCTTTGCCTGTTTTTTCGCGTTGTAACAAGGAAAGTAGCAAGGCTTCTTTGAGGTGATGCGCAGCCAAAACGTCAATCAATGCAACAGGCATTTTTACAGGTCCACTTTCTTTTGTTCCGTTCATCGACATAAATCCTGATTCTGCTTGAAGGATTAAATCATAGGCAACACGATCGCTTTCGGTGCCAAATCCGCTGATTTTCCCAATAATTAATCGTGGATTCAAAGCAAGCAAGCGTTCATCTTCCAACTTGAATTTGATGTCGTCTCCTTTTTTGAAATTGCTGATTAGAATGTCCGCGTTGGCAATCAAATTGAGTACATGTTGATAATCTTCTTTCTTTTTTAAATCCGCTTTTTGGTACGTTTTTTTGTAATTGATGGAAGAAAAATAAGCAGAAATTTCACTTGCTGTATCTTCACTTGGAAGTTTCCAGCTCCGCGTAACATCCGGAATTTTATCATTTTCAATTTTGACGACTTGCGCACCTAATTCAGCGAAAAACGTTGCCACAGAAGGACCAGCCAATACAGTCGACAAGTCAATAACAACGAGATTATTTAATAGTGAATCCAGCATGGCAATTCAAATTAGATTGCCAAAGTTACTCAGTTTGTTGGTTCTTGGATGACTTCTAAAGTAACATTTGCTAAACCATCACGAATGAAGTTCAAACGCTCGGCGGCACCATACGATAAATCGATAATTCGACTGGATCGAGAGGACATGCGGTCATTGATTTTTACAATTACAACAGAGTCGTTTTTTAGGTTAGTTACTCGAACTAATGTTCCCATTTTCAACGATTTATGTGCTGCTGTCAAGCTGTCGTTGTGGTATTTTTCGCCCGAGTAAGTTCTTCTTCCGTGCATGGCTTTGGAGTAAAAACTAGCCTTACCTTTTTGGATTTCACTGAAAACAAAACTCAACAGTAAAAACACTGGAAATAAGTATTTTAATTTCATAATTTCCTGTTTAGGGGGCTCAATTTACATCCTTTTTGTGGAACAAAAAAATTATTGTCCTTTTCAAAACCTTCCTTCCCTCAAAATTGCTTAAATTCGTTGCGCATTATTAACCATTAGAAATACGATATGAAGGTTTTCGATCTTGACATGATTAAAAAGGTATATGCGCAGTATCCTGAGCGCATTGAGGCAGCGAGAAAAGTAGTGGGAAGACCGCTTACTTTAGCTGAGAAAATTTTATATGCTCACCTTTGGGAAGGCAACGCAACTGCGGCTGGCGAAAGAGGGAAATCCTATGTAGACTTTGCTCCGGATAGAGTTGCGATGCAAGATGCAACTGCACAAATGGCCTTGTTACAATTCATGCAAGCTGGTAAAAAACGAGTAGCTGTGCCTTCAACGGTTCATGCTGACCACTTGATTCAAGCGAAAATCGGAGCTTCAGCGGATTTACAACGTTCATTGAACGAAAACAATGAAGTATTCAACTTTTTGTCTTCGATTTCAAATAAATATGGAATTGGTTTCTGGAAACCAGGAGCTGGAATTATTCACCAAGTTGTGCTTGAAAATTATGCATTTCCAGGTGGAATGATGATTGGAACTGATTCACATACTGTAAATGCAGGTGGATTGGGAATGATTGCCATCGGAGTAGGTGGTGCTGATGCTGTAGACG
>CAZHPL010000190.1:3023-5894 GCA_964534495.1 uncultured Lishizhenia sp. | reverse complement strand
CATCATTTAAAACCAATTTATCATTGATTTCCCATGAATGTGTAGCGTACAATGCAGCCGAAAACATACTTGAGCCTCCGTCTGGATAACGTGTATCTAATTTCCCTATAGTATCCATTTTAATGTCTTCAACAAAAGCAGTTGAATTCACTTTATTGTAGTAAGCATCCAAACCATATCGAATTTCATGTTTTCCTTTTTTCTTCATGAAATCAGCATTGATAGTTACGATATCTAAGTTCTCAACTCGATGGTTTTTCATGTTCTTTTTGAATTTTCTATCCATTCTACTTTCTTCAATAGATTGATAACCAACGGTAAAACGCATGTTATCATAGAAAGCATTCGATTTCGTTAGCTCCAACGTATAAGCACCTAACAATCTAAATTGAGGTCCATAATACCATTCTGCATATTTTGGTTTGTTAGAAGACAACTCTGTTAATCGGTCATAACGATCAATATTGCTTGAATTTGAAAACTGAAAATTTAATTTATGAGAAACAAATTCTGATTGCTTGTACGTGAATTTTTGTAAGATATCATATTGATTATAAGCAGAACCAACTTGAACATTGGAGTCAGCGTTCATCATCATTGTATCTACATCATTAATACGATCTGCATACCAATTTCTTGCCCCGAAACTCCCAACAAATGGATTTCTTTTTGATCCTTGTTTTAGATCACCAAATGAAGAATATGTGAATGAAGTTAATGAACCAAATTTCTTTGAACCCACTGAAACATCGGCATGAACAGCACCTCCAGAAGCAGCTGAAAAATACCTTGCATAAGCTGAAGCTTTTACTAAGGTTTTGTCCGTTTTACTTAATTCAGGATTTTTTGTTGTAAAATGCATTACACCACCAATCGCATCTGAACCATACATTGTTGAACCAGGACCAAATATGACTTCAACGCGGTCCATAATTGAATTATCTAAAGTGATAATGTTTTGCAAATGGCCGCCTCGATAAATAGCATTATTCATGCGAATACCATCAACTACCATTAAAACTTTATTCGTTTCAAATCCACGAATAATTGGACTACCTCCTCCAAGTTGACTTTTTTGGACAAACACATTTCCTGAAGCAGCCATTACATCTGCAGTTGAACTTTGATTCATGTTTTTCAATTGACTCTCATTGATAACTTGAATTTTTTGTGCAATGTCTGTTCTTTTTTCTTGTGATTTATTGGCCGAAATAACAACCTCTCTCAAATCATTGATTCGTTGATTCAAGTAAATTACTGTTTCACCATCCTTCAACATGCTAGCATTAAAACTGCCATTGTAATAATCGGGATGTACAACATAAAATGAACCATTCGACATTTTCATTTCAAAAGCAGAATCATCACCTGACTCAAGTATTTTTCTCCCATTTACATCAATTACTTCCACATTTCCAACGGGTTGTAAAGTAGAATAATTTAAAACTTTAACAGATTTCTGGGAAAATAAACTACCAGTACATAGCAGCGCCGCTACTACAAAACTTGTTTTCTTTTTCATATTTAGTTATTTGATTACTAACACTTTTTTGACTTGCACTCCTTGCTGCGTTGTCTTTGTAACAAAGTAACAACCTGCAGAAAGCACAGTTGATGGTTGCAATTGAACCGTTTCTTTTTGACCAGAAACAGGAACTTCCACACGTGAAATCTCTTGACCAAATGCGTTTGTCAAGCTAAGTGTGGTTGCTTCATTTGCAGTAAACTCAACATGTATTGCATCTTTCCCATTCGAAGGATTAGGATACACCTCAAAAGTTGAAGTTGGATTGTTTTCAGGTAATCCAAGTATTCCACTAATATTAATATCGTCAATATAAAAGTTGTTAGAAAAATCAGATGCTGTGAATTCAAATTTGAATCGTGTTTTTGCATCAAGATCTGAGGCAGCATATACGAAAGAAGCCGTTCTCCAGAAATTATCGTTATCTGGTGTAAATCGTTGATAACCAAAACTTCCTGCCGAAACCAAATCCGTACTTGAAACCGTTTTGCGCAATGTCCAAGACTGTCCACAATTTCGAGAAGAATATACTTTTAAGTTTTCAGTAATATCACTTTCGTTAATTGCATTCGTTGCATACGCATATTTGAATGACACTTCTACGTTAGTTGTGTGGCTTAAATCAAAGGATGGAGTAATTAGTGCATCAAGTGTTCCGCCCAAACGATCATTATAGAAAAATAAATCTGAGTACATATTTGCACCTGTCACGTCTTTGAAGTTGTCCAAACGGAAACATCCTGAATTTCCAAATCCATTTTGACCAATGTATTCAAAATTACCATCGTTATGTTCAGGGTTCTCTACTTGAAACAAATAGCGTTGATCTGCATTGTTTAAATCGAAAGCGCCTGGTCCTGTGATATCTGCCCAATCCTCAGCCACATAAATTCCATTTTCCCAAGTAACGGTATCAGAACCGGTGGCATTAGCAACCACTAAACGAATGGTTTTATAACCAGCCGTATTGAACGTAACCGTTGGATTTGAACTAGTTAATGAACTTGCATTTCCATCCGCAAACGACCATTCACGTGTGGCCACTACCCCATTATAACTTCTGTCCGTAAACTGAATGGTTTGACCTTTACATACTCGTTTGTAATTCGACATGAAATAAGCAATTGGCGTACAAAGTGGTGGTGTGGTTAAATCAATTCCCGTTAAATGGTGTGTTGAATCTGTTATTAATTGATCGCGATTCGCTGAAATTCCTTGAAGAATATTTCGCATCGCTGATTTTTGATCTATCGTAAACATACGTGAACAATACGAATAGTCCATGTAATTTTGAACGTTCTCAATCACTCCTTGTGTACATTGAGACAATGCCAAGTTACATACCA
>CAZHPL010000190.1:0-2968 GCA_964534495.1 uncultured Lishizhenia sp. | reverse complement strand
TGGTGTGTCAGCAATACCATCATCACCACAACCAACTCCAGGTTCATTTGTGCTACCCCACGGATGTGACAAACCTAAATAATGTCCAATTTCATGCGTTAAAGCTCTGGAATTATTGGAGTTTGAAGTTCCAATGCTTCCAATGTAATTGTTCAAAATAATTACTCCGTCACGATAAAAACCTGAACCATCAACAGCGGTTGGGTAGTACGCATATCCAGCGACACCATTTTCCATTTTGTCAACAATCCAAACATTCAAATAACGAGAACGATACCATTGGTGTAACTTTGAATAATCATCACCATTGAAAGTTTCATGACTATAAATGTGCTCAATACCATTGGTACAGTTGCCATAAGGGTCGATTGCTGCTAATTTGAATTCGATACCGATATCAGCGTAAATTCCTTTAAATTGTGGTATAACATCCGCAGTATCAGCATTTAATAAGCGGTAATCACGATTTAAAATAGCCACTTGATTATACACTTGATCATCTGTGATGTTTTCAGAACCATCGTAATGTAGAATGTGGAACACAATAGGAATTGTGAAGATTATTTCTTTTTCACCATTCTCTTTTTTGCGCTCAGAAAAGCCGTTTTTAAATAACGCTTCATGATCCTTTTGTAGCTGTGGATTCTCAGCATATAATTTTGCTAATTTGTTATTCAATCCGCATTTGAATTCTTGAGAAAATCCAAATCCTGAAATTAAAACAAACAGCATACTTGTAAGTAAATGCTTGTTTTTCATACCAATAAATTTTTCTAAAACAGGTTAATTACGCCTTGGCGTGTATCAAAATGCTTAGAAAAACCTTGGTGGCTGTATGTTTTTTGAATAGGCTTGCTGAGAATTCAGCGCTTGATAACGAAAATAGGATGAAGAAGTTTCGTCAAAGTTAGGAGCTTGTTCACAAACTAATTGTTCCCATTCAGTTGATTCTAGTTGGAAAATTTTAAGGAACAAAGAGAAGGTTTTCCCCGTTTTACTTTTCGATAATTCATCATCCACTTTTTTAACTAATCCGGCAAATAATTCAGATTCACGATCGTCGTTGATACATTTGATTATAAAACCTTTTGACGTTGATTGGATAGAAACCACATCATACATTTGATCTCCAAACTCAAATTCTGAATCCTCATACCAAGACAAATTTTGAAAATCAGCTTTGGAAAGATGCAAAGTAACAAGTTGGTCGTCGTCTAATTTGTGCTTTAATTTAGACTTTATTTCTTTTTTGATTGAAAATCTTTCCCATTGAAAATAAGCAAAATACCCGACAAACTGCCAGATAAATACACTTAAAACAATTATGGAAGTAACTTTACGCACGACGCAAATATAATAACATTTACATTTGTTATACAAAAAACGTTAATCAATAAAATGCAAATGAAATCAATCACTGCCTATTCTAGGATTTCAATTATCGCTACGAGTCTTGTATTTACTAGTTTTTTCTCCAACGTAATTGCTCAAACAGATTCAGCTCTCATTCGAAAAATATACGACGAAGCTTTGTTAAACGGGAAATCCTTCGAAGATTTACGAAGTCTGTGTAAAGATATTGGAGCCAGACTTTCGGGTTCCGCTGAAGCACAAATGGCTGTGGAATGGAGCGAAATAAAAATGCAATCTTACGGATTTGATAAAGTGTATAAACAAGCGATTAAAGTTCCACATTGGGAGCGCGGAACGAAAGAAGTGGCCTGGGTGAAAGATAAAAGCGGGAAATAAACAAAATTACATTTACTTGCACTTGGCAGTTCCATAGGTACAAGCGGTTTACTTGAAGGTGAATTAATTGAGTTTTCATCACTAGAGGACCTGAAAAACGCCAAACGTAAGCAAGTAGAAGGGAAAATTGTGTTTTTGAATCAAAAAATGAATGCGGCTCAAATTCAAACATTCAAAGCTTATGGTCAATGTTATTCTATTCGCGGTGATGGTGCTGTTGAAGCGGCAAAATTAGGCGCAAAAGCTGTGGTTATTCGCTCATTGGGATTACCAGTTGACGAGCATCCACATACCGGAAGCATGCATTATGAGGACAAAACAGAGCGCATTCCTGCAGGAGCCTTAGCCACACAAGATGCCGACCTCATTTCCGACATACTAAAAAAACAAGATGCGTCTTTGATTCTCGAAATGGATTGTCGTGTCTATCCTGATGCGGATTCTTACAATGTAATGGCAGAGATAACAGGAATTGAATTTCCGAATGAAGTGATAACGATTGGAGGTCATTTGGATTCTTGGGATACTGGCGAAGGAGCTCACGATGATGGTGCAGGTGTGATTCATTGTTTGGAAGCATTGCGTATATTGAAAACCCTGAACATTCGTCCGAAACATACCATTCGCGTAGTGTTTTTTATGAACGAAGAAAACGGAAATATGGGCGGAAAAAGTTACGCCACTTGGGTAAAGGAAAAAGGCGAAAAACAAATCGCAGCCTTAGAAAGCGATCGAGGTGGCTTTGCTCCGCGCGGTTTTGGCGTTGACGGTACCGATAAGCAAGTCGAATTTCTACAGAGCCTTTCCTCCTACTTCAAAGAATATGATTTGCATGTATTCGAAAAAGGATACGGTGGCGTTGACATCGGACCGCTCAAAGAACAATATCCAGGCATTCCATTGTTTGGCTTCGTTCCCGATTCGCAGCGTTATTTTGATTTCCACCATGCACCGAGTGATGTCTTTGAAAACGTCAATAAGCGCGAATTGGAATTGGGCGCAGCAGGAATTGCTGCTTTTGTCTATTTATTGGATACCAAATTGAAATAAGGCTTTTCAAGCAAAGAGAAAAGTAATTTTTGAGTTCACATTTTTATTGCGCCTTTCCTCCCACTTTGCCTTCGCATCCGTCTTCGCCTGCAAGTTGCCTCACGTAGCTACTAAGCTACCATTAAAAAATCAACGAGCTTCTTTCAGTCGCTGTTGCTTTTTTGTAGCT
>CAZHPL010000189.1:2789-5926 GCA_964534495.1 uncultured Lishizhenia sp. | reverse complement strand
CAATAGCTTTATCATGCACTTCTACTTGGGCAGCGGTTTTCTCTGCGAGAACACGAGATACTTCGATTTGCACCGCTTGCTGGATCATTGCTTCTGACATACGCTTTTGCTCAAGTTCTAACGCTGCTTGTTTTTGCTCAAGAGCTAACATTGCTTGACCTTGAGCAATAATTAGCTCGGCGGGTGACATCGGTTTAAGAATTTGTTTTTTTGCTTCCGAGAACTTTCTGACTAGCTCTAGTTTACATTTAACAACTTCTTCAGTGTTGCGGGATAAAGTCATCACAAATGTAGCTTGTTCTTCAGTTAAATAAACAAATTTAACTTCATTTACTGCACCTGTTGAATTAATAACAGTAGCGACTGCAAATCTTATCTGGTCAAACGTCAACAACTCTTTTTCATATCTTTGGATATTTTTCATAAAAGCTTTATGATCAATACCTAATTGTTCAGCAATTAAACGAGAGTCAACAACCAATACGGAATCAACGGTTTCGATTTTTAAGTTATTCATGGTACGCTCAAACTAATTGTGTTTAATAGTGAGAAGCTTTTGCTTCTAACTTTTTCTATTATAATAGTGCGATCGCCAAATGTCAATTCACACTCAACAGGAAGTTTAATAATATCTTTATAGGAGTTCCCTCCTTGTTCCAGTTCCACTTTTTTGGCGGAACTGGCTAAAATCAAGATTTTCAACAAAGCCACACTTTAAAAAAGATTTTTTTTGCTCTACGCTTTTGTTTTTTCCAAATTAAATTTAGTTCAAACATTGATTAAATCCTCTTTAAGAAATAATAGGGTTTAAGAAATCAAACTTTTGTCCAGTAAACTCGCAGAAAATAAAATTAAGCTCGGCCATAGCCATATCAGAGAAATGTTTATTTTCAATTTCTCCTAAAGAATTTCTACCAACGGCTTTCATTTTTGACTTTAATTTCCTAAAGTCTTTCTCAGTAAATATCTTTTCAAAGTCAACAGAAACACCGCTCGTTAAAAACTAGAGAAATCTAATTTATTAACGTTTTGAGTGGGTTTAACACCCAAGGGGTAAACGGCAACCCCTCTATTCCCTCAATAAAATTGGGAATTACTTTTTTTAGTGGCGAACTTAATTGATTCAACAAAAAGTTGTTGTCTTAGTTCTTAAATTAGATAAAGAACGCTTGACGAACCGACTTTACGGAGACTTTATCTTTCTTAACTATAGCTTAAATCTATAGATTTACCTAGATTTTTAACATACTGTTACAAACCCCACTTCTCGAATTTTTGTTTGTAGTTATCCTCCATAACTTCATCATACATTTGCTCTAAAGACAAAGTTCGCCCACTGCACCTGCTAGTTTCTGCTATTTTTATGCAGGAAAAATAAAAAGTCCCACTTATCGAGCGATAAGTGAGGCTTTTTTTAAATTAGATAATTAGAAATTTAAAATACCAAATTTAATATGATGCTAACGCAAAACTATTAATAGTTAAGTTTGAAGCTAAATCATTAGCGTCAAGACTTGCTACTTGAAGCTTAAACCAAGTAGTTTCAGAGTCACCTAAAGATAACGAAATAAAACAGTTATTGTTAACAAAATAAGAAGGAGCGATGGAACTGATATATTCATTATCTAAAGACCAAGTTGCTCCTTTGTCATCACTTTTCATGACTCTAAGTTTAATTCCACCTCCAATTGTTCCTAGATATATATGAGAGTCGAGTTGATTAAAATAAAGACTTTTGCGGATAATAGAATTATTAGGCGCAGAAGACAATAAGACATCAGTATAGGTTGTAGAAATAGAACCGTTACGGGAAAAAGTATAAGGAATATATTGAGTAGTAGGCATAAAAAAAACTCCTAGATTTACACGGGATTAATTAAATGATTGAAGTTGTAACCTATACAGGATTTAAGTGCTTCTCAAGGCTGTGAAAGTTTTACTGTATAGGCTCTAGGGGTTATAGGTTGGTCAGATGACTTTCCATTTAACCCTAAACGAATCGCACTTAATAATTTATTATAATATATTTTTTTATTATATTTATACAAAATGAAAAAAAAGGGGAGAATTCACTTGACTTGTTTGCTAGTAGCAAAAAACTTAGTTAAACTTACACAAAAACGAAAAACCTGTTATAATTTCATTTAATATTCATTAAAAACAGGGAATAAAAATTGACTAAAAAATACGTCGCACCAAAAGGAGCAGCAGAATTACTCGGAGTCACTTTTTTGGTAAGCAAAATAACAAAGAAAAAGCCGCCCGGGGCGGTAAAAAAAGAAATTAAGAACCTTTGAGAACCTTTGCGGTGGGACGCACAATAAACGGAGTTAACCGAGGTTAAACAGAGTCAATTGCTGAGGGTTCGCTGTCGGATTGACGTGTACACGTTCTCGACTCTGGGATTCGTCCTTATCCGTTTTCGCTTCCAGAATAACCTCTTTTTGTTTTAGAGATTGTTCTTGAAACTTCTGAGTCCGTTTTAGCAGTATTTCCTTCGCTACTGTGTGCTTGGTGAAAAGAGTGATTTCAGCATCACTCATCCTTGCTAAAACATTATCAGCTGCGTTGATGTCCGCTTGCAATACCACCCCGTCAAAGCCGATAAACTTGTCTCCCTTTCTAGTGCCTAAAAGAACACCAAATCGAGAGTCAAGTTGTGAGGTATAGCAAGCGTTGACTTCAACCACCGTGCAACCTACACGGGCTGAAACTTGTGTTAACGCCTCACGAACAACCCCTTTACACCATGTGTTGAGGTTTCGTTTTGTGCGTTTTGACCTTTTCTGTTTTGAAGTGAATCTTTGGGTCAAATCTTCATAAGCTACGGTTTTAATATCATCGTGCATTAATTCTTTCGTAGCAGTAAATACTAAGGTTTTTACTTTTCCTTTAAATTTTTGTTCTCTTTTATTCCATTTTTTTCTACCAAGATTATTCTCTTTAATCCTGTTAGCTTTTTGATGGTTTCCTTTCTTTTTAGCTTTTTCAGCAATAGCTCTTAATTTATTTCGTCTAACACCTTTTTCTTTACGGTAATCTGATTCTTCAGTTTGGATTTTACCAAAGTCTGAACCAAGAAATCTATTACCATCATTGGAAGACGTAACATAGACTTCGGAATAACCCCTATCAAT
>CAZHPL010000189.1:0-2689 GCA_964534495.1 uncultured Lishizhenia sp. | reverse complement strand
TGTCTTTTGATTTTTGATAACGACTCATAAATTTGATTGCTTTTATGTTTTTTCTATTATATCCTATTTTACTCCTAATCGCTACTATTTTTAGGATTTTCTTTCTCGAAATCCTCTTGAATTTTTTTTGTATAAGCGCGAAGGAAATAAAGCTTAGAACTCATACAGTGCATGATGTCCATAAAATCTTTCATTAACTCCTCGTAGGGGGATAGCTTTTCGTTGTTGAGAACAATAATTTGACAACCATTGAGATTACAAAACCATTCCACAAATTCAAAACCAAAACGGCACAATCGGTCTTTGTGAGCAACCACAATAGTTTCAATCTCTTGAGCTGCTACTTGTTCCATTAATTTCATAAATTGTTTTCGTTTCCAATTCATCCCACTAGCAATATCTTTAACCACGGGATAACCCGGGTATTGCTCAGACAAATATTGGATTTGATTTTGTAAAGCGTCCATTTGAGTTCTGGTGCTAACCCTTGCGTAAAGAACCTTCTTTTTCATCTTTTCGGGTTCTAAATCAACAAACGTTGATAAAGGATAGCGTCTATGTCCACCAGGACAATACATTCTATTTTCCCTTGATCTGCCCATTCTGCCAAGGTTTTAGGGTGATAACCAAATTGATCATAAGCTTGCTTTGGAGTCAAGTATTTCATTTTTTTAAAATTTAACTACTTTTTACTCCATTATACTCTTATTTTTGGTTATCAGATGAGATGGCCAACCAATTTGTTTATTTACAAAATCTAAAAGCATAGTTTTGTTAAAGTAGGCATTACCTTGACACTCAAAGAGATAAATAGCACCTCGGATGTGATATTTCACTCGCTCAAAATCCACTTCTTCTAAAACGGAAACTCTACGCTTTTGATTTACCCAAGATATTTTTAATTGAAGCATGATTTTTAGGAACTAATAATTAATTAATAAATTGGAAGTATCGAACTTTTGATTTGTAAAACAGCAGTAAATATGATTTAAAGTCCACAACCCTATTCTCTGTAAAGTTTCATTTTCAATTTCACCATTAGGACTACGCCCCGCCGCCTTTAATTGTCTCTTTAACGAACGGAAATCCTTTTGAGTAAAAGTAGAGTTAAAGTCAACCTCAACCCCTAGAAGCTCAAATGTATCTTGATAGTCGTCTTCCATCAGCTCATCATACATTTGCTCTAAAGACATAGTTCGCCAGACAAGCTCTGGTTGGTGCACTGTCTCTTTAATTGTCTTTAAAACTTTTTCTTGTAACACAGGGCTATTTAACAAAAATTGTTTTTCTTCTTCGGTTAAAGTTACCCCAAGGCTATCAATGTCTAAATTGTTTTCGTCTAAAATAGAGTCTAAGTCTTCTAAGTGAGTCACAATATTGTTACGCAAATTAGGCAAAGTAATATTTAATTCTTTAGCTTTTTGAGAAAGGTATTTCGTAAATTGTGTACCGTTAGAAATAATAGTCATAGTAAGTTCTTTAAGTTTAGTAATATCTTGTGGTGTTAATTTTTGGTAAGCAAAATAACAAAGAATAAACAAACTTGTAAGTAAAGGATATTGGAAACATAGGTTAAGTAAACCTAAGAACAAAATGATATTAAGCATAAATTCCTCCAAAGAAAAAGCCGCCTCGGGGGCGGCAGCAAAGGCTAACAATTAAAGTAACCCCTTTCGTTGGACATTAATAAGAGGTCTGAGGGGTTTTATAATATTGTAGCTTTACTGATAATCCACGCGTTTAAAGACATCAGCGGGGGCGGTAGAAGAGGACTCGATAGAGATACTCGGCGTCTCAATAGTAGCAATAGTCTGTGCGTTACCATTACCGTTGCCATTACCATTAGAGAAACCGTTACCAGTAAGAGCTTTATTAAGGGTTTCAGCGGCGGGTAAAGGAGCAATAGGAGCAGGACGTTTTTCGACGAAGCGAGTTTCTTTGGTAATACCATTAGCTTCGCAGTAAGCGGCGCGCTCCATCATATAAACACCGAGGGCAGGTTCTATCTCTTCGATAAGAAGAGGTTTGGCGATACGGAAGAGAGGGTAAGCTTGGATATTAACCTTAGCGTTATTAGGATTAGTACCAGTAGTGAGGTACATTTCAGTCTCCATAGTCCAAATGAACTCTAAGGGTAAGTTATCAATAGGCTCAATAGCGTAGTTCAACTGGTTACGAATAGCAGTCTCAGCGAACTTAGCCAAGCTAGTAGCATCATCGGGGATATAACCACCATTAGATTGTAACCCTTTGAGTTTGATACCATTAGAGATACGAATAGCGCTTTTAGCACTCATGTCCATACGAAGAACAAAGGGTTTATCGAAGACTTGTTTACCTTCGTCATCTTTGTAGTCAGTAACTTTTTTCCAGACAAGAGTTTCTTTCTTGTTAGCGAAGTCGGCTTTCACTTTAGCCAATTCAGTAACGACAAAGATGATACGAGTGCGGAGACCACAGCGAGATTTACCAGACACATGACGACCAGCAAGAACACAGTCTTTACAGAGACTACCAGAAGAACCCATAGGCTCAAAGGAATCTAAAGCTGGATCAATATCGCCGAACTTATCGGGGCTATAGGCTGCGGGATACCAGAAGGGCAACTCACTCTGAGTAATACGACCACCGAGGCGAACCACTGCACTGGTAGTACGACAGAGGGGAGCGTTACCACCTTTCTTTGCCT
>CAZHPL010000188.1:3405-5930 GCA_964534495.1 uncultured Lishizhenia sp. | reverse complement strand
AACTCTACTTCATAATCTTCGTAACCATCCACATTATTATTTCTTAAATCTATACCTCTATCCTTATAAAAATCATATATCCTATCATAAAATGTTAATCCAATTATTACGATATCGGAGTAATCAATTTTTTTAATATCTAAATTTTTGTAAATAGAATTTAATATGCCAAAATTTGATATTCCAGCGGATGCATGGTTTTTTAATTCGTAACCTAGTTTTTCCGATAATAATACTGGCCAACTATCTTTTTCTTCGATTTCATTTATTGTAGAAAAATTAGTTGAAAACGAATCTCCAAAAACAATTAAATTTTTCATTATAAAACTTTTTTTTCTCTTTTTGTTTTTGAAGTTGCAAAAGATAAAATTGTAAATCTATTATGCTCACCAATTACTTTTTCAACTGAGTGGGATGTATCAAAAGTTTCTAAATCAATTATTGCAACCGTTCCAAATTTTGGTATTACTTTATGAGCAACTTCTTTTTTTATTGGATTTTTTGTATTTCTTAAAATTAAGTTACCACCCCATTCCTCTTCCCATTCTTCGTTTAAGTAAATTAGTATAGCACAAGTATTCTGATATTCATCTCCCTGTCCATCGTTGTGGTCTTTTAAAAAACATCCTTCATTATATAATGTCCATTGGGTGCCCATATTTACATCACTATCGGTTTTGCCATAAAAGTAATATAAAATATTGTAAAAAACATTTTTTACATCTTTTGCAAAATTATCATCAGGAAAATTTGCATCTCCGCATATCCAAATTTGAGCAATGCCTTCTTCATTATATTTTTTTAAAAATTCAAACTTTTTTTCATTACATAATTCGTGCGTTTCAAATGTTTCAAAACTTTGTGTTCTCTCAATTTCGTCATGGTAATCGAATCGAAGCATTTTAAATTTTTTCTGATATTCATTATCCGATATTTTGTACTTTAAATTTTCTAAAACTGATATTGATTTGTCATCAAAATCTTTTAAATTAAATTCACAATATCCTATTTGATGTAATTTATTTTTTGCTTCTGTTGGTTTCATTCTCTAAAAATTTATTTATTTCAATTTCCCAATTAGAATGTGCTATTTGCTTAAATTCTTCTTTTCTATCTTTTATAGATAAATATTTTTTTATAGTTTGATTAGGTCTATTTTTATGGTTTTCGCCTATAATTAAATTTTCTAAAACAAATTGCCCCACATTTTCTCCCCTTTGTACCATAAGTGAACCACACACCATAACAAAGGTATCTTCCAATCCATAATGTCCAAATGATTCAGGTATACCAACTCTATCTAATAATCCCTTTGAAATGAGTGTGAACCATCCGCCTGCAAATTTTAATTGATTAATTTGTGCAAAATTTACTTCCTCCAATTGAGGCAACCCATCTGCGTAAATATTACAATTTAAATGATAATTAACTGGTTGGTTCAAATAATTTTTATTTGCTACAATATCCCAAGTACTATCCCATTGCTTTACAAATTGTGGAGTAACTACAAACATATCCATACCAGCTGCTTTTATCATTTGATATGCAGATGTTGCGTAATATAGTGTAGTATCTTTGAATGTAAAATCACAATCCAACCAAATAAAGAAATCTGCATCTGGGTTGTTTCTTAAACTATATCTTCTCTGTGATACACATCCTAATACTTCATTTGTATCATGTACAATTTCCCACTTACACCAATCCAAATATTTTTGACATAACTCAATAGAACGTTCTCTAATGTATTCTTTTGGTAGTTTACTGTTTTCCCAATCCGTTAATTCATCGGAAAGACACATAGTAATTTCAACACCATATTCAACCGATGGGTCTACAAATACGGAGTTCCTTTTTAATCTTTCTAATGTCAATGCCAAATCTTCCAATTCTTGTGGCATTGCAAATATACTAATTATACCTTTCATATTAAATCTTTTACCTTTGCCATTCTACCAAAAACGGATATTGTATTTTTTCCTGTAAGTGGTAAGTTATTTGTTAGTAATAACAACTGTTCTTTATCAATCATATACTTAAACTCATCTCTTAAATCTACCGAATCTCCGTTTTGAATTTTATTTTTGATATAATTTAAAAATGTATGTGGATTTTTACCCCAAGTTATATTTCCTATTCTTATTATATTATAATTTTCAAAATTATCTGCTATATATTTTTCAATTTGTTTTTTATGTCTAATATACTTATTTAGTTTTCTGGAAGGGTCATCTACTGTTATTGAACTAAAATAGAATAAACATTTGGTTTTATCTTGTTGTTTAAGTAAATCCAATTCTCTTTTGTATTCTGATTCTCTTTGCTCTGAACTATTAGATACGCCCGAAGCAAAAAATATTACACCATCTCTATCTTGTAAAATAGATGCTATATCACCATGTCCTATAATCATTTGTACTTTTTTGATAATACGATGTTCCACTCTGGAATTCTATCGTATTGATGAACTAATGTAAATGGAATACCTTTACTTGTTTTGACAATATCAACATCTAAAATTGGTG
>CAZHPL010000188.1:0-3395 GCA_964534495.1 uncultured Lishizhenia sp. | reverse complement strand
TTATTAAAAGATAGTATTACTGCTGCTATTCCTATTGGTGATGGTTCAACTATTTTATCTCCATACTGAATAAGCTTTCTCTGGTCAACGGTTGTTCCCGCCTGACATGCCCAACCATCTTCGGAAGTGCTGAATCTAGTAATGTTTTTATAAATTTCCATTGATAATAATGTATTCAATGCAGCTTGGTCTGGTGTTTGATTTGGACTACCAACACATAACAAATATATGTTTAAAAATAATTCACTCATTGTTTTCCATTCTCCTGAAACTGTGCCGCAATTGTAAATTAAATTATCTTTACATTTTTCGTAAACAACTTCACCAAATGCCTCTTGTAAATTTTCTCTACCCCAAGTTTCATCTTTATATCTAACACTTTCGGAACCTACATTAATTTTTTTATCACCTAAATTTTTTTCTAACCAGTCGGATGGATTTAGTTGAAATATAACATCTTTCGGGTCTAATGCTATTGCATATCTCAAATCTCCAAACTCTTCATTTAACTGCTCTAATGCCTGATAATAGTGAAGCTGTCTATCGCACATTATTCGAAAAGTATCTTTATAAAAATACCATTGATGCTCTTCACTAAAATTAAATGACATTACAATCCATCCTCTATTTTGTAATTCATCCACAGTTGATTTTGGAACATTATAAACAATCATCACCTTGTACCCATTAAATCCACATTTTTCCAGTGAATTACAAAATATTTCTATATTATCAAACGTATAATTTGTAATACAACCTATAATAACATCTTTCATATTGTTTAATTTAGTAAAAATTTTTTATATTTCAAAATTTCATCTGTACATATACCATAGCAAATGGAAATATCTCCGGTATACCCCCACTCAGGCATACAGCATATTGAGTTTTTTAGGAGATGTTTATTTGGATGAACAAATACAATTCCGTTTGATATTAATGTATAATCATCATTTGCATGCCAAAAGTATTTTAAATTATTCCATTTATTAAATCTTTCTAAAGCGGCTGCATTTTTACAATGAATCCATAATTTAGGATTAAAAAAATAATCAGAATGAACTTTGTATTGTGGTTCATCGTGTCCTAAATACCAACCATCGGATGTCCACCAAACATCAATCTCAACATCATAACCTTCTTTCAATGCTTCATTTACATAATCAGGATGATTTTCTCTGCTTGGTATTCTACCATCTATGTTTCCTCTATGTGCTATTAATATCATTTGTAATTTTCTAAATAATATTTCAAATCCTCAGGTGTTCCTAATCCCCACATTTTTTCAATATGATAAATCAATATTTTTTTACCATCTTTTATTGCACCATTGTAAACAGGACTAACATAAAATTCATTATTAGTTCTATCATTTTGGTTTATCATTTGTTCTGCGTATTTTACATAATCCGAACCTTTAGTCCAATAGTAAATTCCCACAACTGCTATATCTGAAATACACTTTTTTTCTACCAATTCCGTTGCGTAACCATTTTCATCAATTTTTGTGAAAGACCATTTTGGATGATTTGCGGTAAATGTTACAAATCCACCATCAACATTTTTTTCTTTCATTTTATTCAAAAAATCAAAACTATTCCACTCCACAAACTGGTCAGAATTTGCCATTAGAAGTGGTTCATCGTTATTGATATATTCTTTTGCCAATAGTGTTGTACATGCAGCTCCTTCAGTTAATCCATCAGCTTCAACTATCTTACAACCCGGTGTGATTTTATTCAAAACATCATCTAAATTATATTTTATTCTATGTTCTTTTTGAACAACATAGATATAATTACCATCTATATTTAGATTTTCTATAGCAACTTGAATCATTGGTTTACCATTTACATCAATCATTGGTTTTGGGTCTATATATCCAACTGATTCAAATCTACTACCGGCTCCTGCCATTGGAATTAAAATATTCATAACCTATATTTTTCTGCCTCTATACTTTTTAAATATTGAATATCTTCTTTTTTTAATTCTTTTATTTTTCCTAACTTACTTGCAATATAATTTATGTAATTATTTACAGCAATTGTTTCATCATCTGTCAATATAACCGAATCAGGCCAACTATAACATTCAATTTTTGATTTATCTTTCCAATCTAATGTAAATTCTTCAAAATCATTTACATATTTTTTGATATATTCTTTTGAAAGTTTATTAATCTGTGAAACGTAATATATTCCGTCATAACAATCTTCGGTAGAAATAATTAATCCGTGATTCTTTAAAAAAATAATATCTTTTAAGTTTTCTTTTTTTAGTATTTCTTTTGTTAATTGATATCCAGGATTAAAATAATTTATAAAAGTGTATTCAAATAATTTACTAAATATTTTTTTAATTATTTCTTCTGCATTTTCCAAACAAAGAATACAATTCAAATAAATTGGATGTAAATGAAAAACATACTTTTTTAAACCAGTATGGAATCCTGTCTCCATAGATGGTTTTTTGTATATTGAATTTTTTACAGAATCTAATAAAAAGTCATGTAACTCTTTATCCGAATTTATATTATCAATATTAAAGTTTTTATAGTTTAATATTGAATATCCGTTTGAATAATTTACATTTTTAATTTTTCCACCACTTTCTTTTATTATAAGTTTGTTATCTATTTTTGCGGAAATGTTTCCACCTTTTGATTGTACAAGTGGTAAACTTTCACCAATTGTTTTATTTATCCACTCAAAAGTATGCAATTCTTTATGTAATTTTTTTATAAAATCTAACAATAAATAATCAACATCTTTTTTGCAATCTATTTCAATTTCCGAACCTCTTTTAATTTTTATAATTACATCTGCTTTTTCTAATTGTACCTTTTTTATTCTTTCTGAATCAGATTTTCTTTTTTCAATTAAATCCAAAACATCATCTCTCTTATATCCCCTCTCAATCGTATCTCTTTTAATTTTCAAGTCTATTCGTAAATCTTCCTCAATATCAATATAAATTTTTAAATCGGAAAGAGTTTCGGCTCCTTCAGTATAAAAAGCATGTAATCCTTCGTTTATAATATATTTGTTTGGATAGATTGTAACCATATCTCCAAATTTACCTGTATTGTGATTATATTTTTTTCTTAAAACTTTCACACCTTCCCTTAAACTTAATAATTGTAAATCACCCAATTTAAGATTATTGGCATCAGGATTTAAATGAGTAATTGTTTCCCAATTTTTATCACCCCTTTCCCATCTATGTAAATCATCGCCTGATATTAATGTGGTATTTTCATACCCATAATATAATCGGATGAAATTTGATATAGTTGATTTACCGGAACCGGAATCGCCCGACATGCTGATTATATATGGTTTATACTCTACCATATTTTTCTAACGAATCAACTCTAAAATTGGTAGCCGAGG
>CAZHPL010000187.1:2511-5943 GCA_964534495.1 uncultured Lishizhenia sp. | reverse complement strand
ATATAACCAGCATGTGAAATAGTAACTACCACTTCTTCATCGGCAATTAAAGCTTCCATGCGCATTTCACTTGCAGAATATTCGATAACTGAACGTCGTCCATCACCGTATTTTGAACGCATGTCAATTAATTCATCTTTGATGATTTGTCTTCTGCGCTCAATTCGATCTAAAATATCTTTCAAATCAGCAATTAAAGCCATTAAATCTGCATACTCAGAGCGTAATTTATCTTGCTCAAGTCCAGTTAATTGGCGTAAACGCATGTCAACAATTGCTCTTGTTTGAATATCTGATAAACCAAAACGAACGGCTAATTTTTCGCGTGCATCATCTGGGCTATCGGCTTTTTTAATGATTTCAATTACTTCATCAATATTATCAGAAGCAATAATTAAGCCCTCTAAAATGTGTGCTCTTTCTTCCGCTTTTCTTAAATCGTAGCGCGTTCTTCTGATGACAACTTCGTGACGGAATTTCACAAACTCTTGAATTAAATCACGTAGATTTAACAAGCGTGGTCTACCATCAACTAAACAGATGTTATTAACAGAGAACGATGTTTGAAGTGCTGTAAATTTGTAGAGTTTGTTTAAAACCACATTTGCAATGGCATCGCGCTTAATTTCGAAGACGATACGCATTCCGTTTCTGTCCGATTCGTCACGTAAGTCAGAAATACCTTCGATTTTTTTATCGTTTACCAAGTCAGCGATTTTCTTAATCATTTCCGCTTTGTTGACTTGATATGGGATTTCGGTAACAATGATTTGTTCTCTTCCGTTTTCCTCTTCTATTTCCGCTTTTCCGCGAATCACGATTCTTCCGCGACCTGTTAAAAATGCATCTCTTACTCCTTCATACCCATAGATGATACCACCAGTTGGGAAATCAGGAGCCTTTACATATTGCAATAATTCTTCGACTTCAATTTCTTCGTTGTCTACGTATGCTATGATTCCGTCAATAACTTCCGTTAAATTGTGCGGCGCCATATTTGTAGCCATACCTACGGCAATACCTGAAGCACCATTTACTAATAAATTTGGGATTTTTGTTGGAAGTACACTTGGTTCTTCTAAGCTATCATCAAAGTTCGGACGGAAATCAACGGTTTCTTTCTCTAAATCATCCAGCATTTCTTCTGAAATCTTCTTCAAACGAGCTTCCGTATAACGCATAGCTGCTGGGCTGTCTCCATCCACTGAACCGAAGTTACCTTGTCCATCCACTAATGGATAACGCAATGACCACGGCTGTGCCATACGAACCATTGTATCATAAACAGAGCTATCTCCATGCGGGTGATACTTACCCAAAACTTCCCCAACAATTCTTGCTGACTTCTTGTAGGGACGATTGGAATAAACTCCCAAATCTTGCATTCCGTACAATACACGTCGGTGAACAGGTTTAAATCCATCTCTTACATCAGGAAGGGCACGTGATACAATCACAGACATCGAATAATCGATGTATGCCGATTTCATTTCATTCTCAATGTTAATCTGAATTATTTTTTCTCCTTCTGCCATTTTATGTGGTCTATTTAGTGTGTTCTAATTAAGTTTTTTCAAAGCCTCCAAAGATAATTAATAAACATTCCAATGTGAATAACAAAGGCTTATTTTACTAACAAAATCACTTTATAAATTGTGAATAATTATAAATTCGTTCGGATTTTTTACATTTATATTTGTAAGTAACTAAGTGTATTGAAATGGAAGCACAATTTTCGCCCCGTGTGAAGGATATGATTACTTTCAGTAGAGAGGAAGCGATTCGTTTGTCCAATGAATTTGTTGGGGCAGAACACCTATTGTTGGGTTTAATTCGATTGAATGAAGGTACAGCGATTCATTTGCTGAAAGAATTTCAAATTGATTTGGAGCAAATCAAATCAGATGTTGAGAAAATACTAAGTAAATCGGCCGTCCGCAATTTATTGAATAAGAACTTGCCTTTGCTTAAACAAACCGAAAATATTATCAAACAATCGTATTTGGAAGCAAAACAGTTTAAGTCTTCAGTGATTGGGACTGAGCATTTATTGTTAACAATTCTTCGAAACGAGGATGCTGTTGCTTGTCAGGTATTAAATAAATATGGAATTATGTACGAAAACGCAAAAGACGAGTACGAAGCGATTTTAGATGATCGCAAAGAACCACGTGCGGAATTTCCGGGAAGTGGGGAAGAGGATGACGCAGGTTTTTCAGCCGCTCAACGCAAACCAAATGATCCGAAGTCTAAAACACCTGTTTTGGATAATTTTGGACGTGACTTAACAAAAATGGCTGAGTCGGGAAAATTAGATCCAATCGTTGGTCGAGAAAAAGAAATTGAACGTGTTAGCCAGATTTTATCCAGAAGAAAGAAGAATAATCCAATATTAATCGGTGAACCTGGAGTTGGGAAAAGTGCGATAGCAGAAGGCTTAGCTTTGCGCATTGTACAGCGTAAAGTGTCGCGTGTTCTTTTTAATAAGCGCATCATTTCATTGGATTTGGCCTCTTTGGTTGCAGGTACAAAATACCGTGGACAGTTCGAAGAGCGTATGAAAGCTGTGATGCAGGAAATCGAAAAAAATCCAGACATCATTTTATTTATTGACGAAATTCACACGATTATAGGTGCAGGCGGCGCAAGCGGATCGTTAGATGCTTCTAACATGTTTAAGCCAGCTTTAGCACGTGGTGAACTCCAAGCAATTGGTGCTACAACTTTGGATGAATACCGTCAATACATTGAAAAAGATGGCGCTTTAGAAAGACGTTTTCAAAAAGTTATCATTGAGCCAACAACAATTGAGGAAACGATACAAATTTTGAATAATATCAAAGAACGTTACGAAGACCATCATAATGTGATTTACACGCCTGAAGCAATTGCGGCTTGTGTGAAATTAACAGAACGCTACATCACTGATCGCCACTTGCCAGATAAAGCAATTGATGCATTGGATGAGGTGGGTTCACGTGTTCATATAACGAATATAAATGTTCCTAAAGAGATCGTTGATATCGAAGCGCAAGTGGAAGCGTTGAAAGAGCAAAAAGCGGAGGTAATTCGCTCGCAACAATATGAAAAGGCAGCTGAGTTACGAGATAACGAACGCAAATTGCAAGAACAACTGGAAGACGCAAAAAAACGTTGGGAAGAAGAATCTAAAAACAACAAGGTACTCATCAATGAAGAGCATGTTGCAGAGGTTGTTTCCATGATGTGCGGTGTTCCTGTGACAAAAGTTTCGCAATCTGAAACAGGTAAATTGGTTCAGATGTCGGAAGCTTTGCGTGGAAAAGTAATAGGGCAGGACGAAGCGGTTGAAAAAGTGGTGAAAGCTATTCAACGTAATCGTGCAGGTCTGAAAGATCCAAACAAACCAATCGGTTCCTTCTTTTTCTTAGGCCCAACAGGGGTAGGGAAGAC
>CAZHPL010000187.1:0-2501 GCA_964534495.1 uncultured Lishizhenia sp. | reverse complement strand
AAGCCGCAGTTGGCAAAAGTATTGGCAAAATATTTATTCGACTCAGAAGACGCATTGATTCGCATCGACATGTCAGAATATATGGAGAAGTTTTCCATTTCGCGATTAGTAGGAGCGCCTCCGGGATACGTTGGTTACGAAGAAGGTGGACAGTTGACAGAAAAAGTGCGCAGAAAGCCTTATTCAATAATTCTTTTGGATGAAATTGAAAAAGCGCATCCAGATGTATTTAACTTGTTGTTACAAGTGTTAGATGATGGACACATGACGGATGGTTTAGGTCGAAAAATTGACTTTAAGAATACCATTTTAATTATGACATCAAACATTGGTGCACGACAATTGGCTGATTTTGGAACGGGTGTTGGATTTGGAACAAAAGCGCAACAAGAATCAAAAGATGAAAATTCTAAGGTAGTTATTCAAAATGCACTTCGAAAAGCATTTTCACCAGAGTTCTTGAACCGAATTGATGATATGATTATGTTCAAGTCATTGGGCAAAAATGAAATTTTGAAAATCATTGATTTAGAGTTGGAAAAATTGTATTTAAGAATCAACAATCTAGGTTACCAAGTCAACTTGACAGAACCTGCAAAAGACTTTATCGTTGACAGAGGTTATGACGAAAAATTTGGTGCTAGACCTTTGAAAAGAGCCATTCAAAAATACATCGAGGATCCACTAGCAGAGGAGATTATCAAATCGAATTTAGCGGAAGGCGATACGATATCACTTGACTACGAAGCTGGAATGGAAGTTTTGAAAGTCAATGTTATAAAAGGTGAAACAGACAAAAAATCTACTTCAGCTGAATAAATTTATTCTTGAAAATTATAAGAAAGGTCAATCGAAAGGTTGGCCTTTTATTTTTTATAAAGCATTTAAAAATTCGGAATGAAGATTGCTAATTATAGGCTTCACAATTTGCTTTCAACTTATTCAAAGCAATCGGGAATTTTTCGTCCATAAAATTTACATATTCGGGTGCCAAATCTACTTCAACCGTCAACTTTGTTTTCCCTTCCTTTTCTTGTAGACGATAGGCTTCATAACAACCAGACCAAATTTCTGTTTCTGCATCTAATTCTTGTTCCTCAAATGACTTCATTTCACCAATATGTTGAAAAATCAATAACTTTTCAGGGATAGAAAAGATAACATCACTATACATTCCACCACCATTTGCGTCTAACAAATGAACCCGACTACCTGCTTTCAAATTTCCTTTATAGTGAGAACCTGAAGTGAAAATACTAGTCCAAGATTCATATCCACTTTTACTGAAAAGTTGAGTCCAAATAGTACTTGTATTTGTAGCAATTTCTATTGTGTACGTATGTCGACGAATTCCATTTACATACAATTTAAGCATCATTAGTATGTTTTTCCAACCCATTTCGAAATTGGCCTCTGAAAAAGCAGGACCAGCATCGTTAAATTGTTCAATTCCTTCATGTTTTAAATGAATAAGTACACCTTTATCATTATTTTCCAAAATCCAAGAAAGAGTACTTGTACCTTTGCTATGACTAGGATGCGTCCATGTATGAACAAATTTTTTGTGTTCAATAATTTCAAGGATTTTGCATTGATGATGGAATTCATTGCTTTCTCCCGTTTCAAAGAAATTAAAAACGCAATTTTCAACTAATTCAAAGTCAGGAATATCAAAGTACCACTCCTTCATTTGCTCTTTAGTCGTTAATGCTTTCCAAATTTTTTCAGCTGAAGCATTTATCTGAATGGACGTATTTACCATGCTTAGTTACTTTCTACAAAATTTTTAAAATCCTCTAAGTATTGCTGGGATTGTTTTTTGAATGCACGCGGAAACAACCAGCCGATTATTTTCATGAAACCATTGAAATTGAACTCATTTTCTGTTACGTATCGCGTAGTGTTTTCATTCACTTCAATAAATAAATTTCGAATGGTATTTAGAACGTTTTTCATTTCATAGGTTCCACTGAATTCATGTGGGAGATTTTTTAACGTTACAGTTTCAATCATTTCCATTTTGCGTTTGCCCATTTCGAATTTCAACAAGGATTTTGCTCCCGGATGTCCTGGTTCACCACTAATATGTTCAAACGATTGAAGACCTTTCATCCATTTTTTAAGATTGTCTGCATCATCAAAAAGGCGAATGACTTCTGCTCGACTTTTTCGGATAATAACTTCGTTTGTATACTTCATCTTTGTATTATTTTCAGTTTATGCTTCGTACCAATCCAAAATTTTGTCGGCTAAAACATCACTTAGTTTAAAATAACTTTCCTTCGTCCAACCTCCTACATGCGGAGATAAAATCACGTTGTCTGCATGAATTAAATAGTGAAATTCTGCTGGTAAATGCTGCTCAAAAAAGGATTCAAAACTCTTTGTTTCATATTCCAACACATCTAAACCTGCTCCCACCACTTTGCCTGCTTTCATGGCATTTACTAAAGCGGTTGTTTCAACGATTTTCCCACGTGACAAATTCAACAATCGAATGG
>CAZHPL010000186.1:0-6035 GCA_964534495.1 uncultured Lishizhenia sp. | reverse complement strand
ACAAAATCAATGAAAGTTTGCATGTTTCTGGTAGCCACGTATCAATGGATGCTGCACTTACAACAAATGAAGATGGTGGAACATTGATGGACGTAATGGCTAATACAGATGCTCCAAGAACGGATCATGTGTTGATGGCTGAGTCTTTACAAAAAGAAATTGAACGCTCATTGAGCACTTTAACAGATAAAGAACGTGAAATCATTCGCCTATTTTTTGGAATTGGCATGAATCACGGTTTGACACTTGAAGAAATCGGAGCGAAGTTCAATCTTACTAGAGAGCGTGTTCGTCAGATTAAAGAAAAGGCCATTCGCCGACTGCGACACACGTCAAGAAACAAATTATTAAAATCCTATTTAGGATAAATAAAAAAGGCTGTCTGTTATTAACAGGTAGCCTTTTTTGTTTTCTATCTACGCAATCACTAATCAATCAATAAGTAAAAATGGAAACAGTAGTTGGCTACGAAAATGTGTTGAAATCACACATTGAGCGCGAGAGAGCAGCAGTTAAACTGCAAAGTAAAGTGGGAGAATTACTTTACGACAAAGGAATCGAATTGGTTTTGTTCCGCAATCACTTGACGGACATTACGATTTCAGAAATTCTTAATTTGCATGAATATGCAGGTAAAGTAGTTAATCGACCAATCGATGTTTTCACCACAAGTGAACTTGCAGAAACAATTTTAGAATTGGATTTAGCTCCTGCAAAATTAGACATCGGTAAATTGGCGTCTGAATGGTTGGCTGAGAAAGATAACTATGCTGATAAAAGAGCATTTCTTACAGCTAAATTAACAGGATTTACTACTGCTGACGGTGGAATCGAACCAAGAGATGTAATCTTGTATGGTTTTGGTCGTATCGGACGTTTGGCAGCAAGAGAATTAATCAAACAAGCTGGTAAGGGTCAACAATTACGTTTACGTGCAATCGTTACGAGAGGTTCATCTGATGCTGATATCATCAAGCGTGCAGCATTGTTAAGAAATGATTCAGTTCACGGTTCTTTCAAAGGTTCTGTAATTGAAGATTTAGAAAACAAAGCGCTTATTATCAATGGACAAACGGTTCAAATGATAGACGCTTCAAATCCGGAAGATATTGATTACACAAAATATGGTATTAACAACGCTTTAGTAATCGACAATACAGGTGTTTTCACAAACCGTGAAGCTTTGTCTCGTCACTTAAAAGCAAATGGAGTTTCTAAAGTTCTTTTGACTGCACCAGGAAAAGAAGTTCCAAATGTTGTTTATGGAATCAATCAAGGAACTTTAGATGTAGAAAATGAGAATATATACTCAGCTGCTTCTTGTACTACAAATGCAATCTCCCCTATTTTAAAAGTTATCAATGATAAATTAGGCGTTGTTAAAGGTCATATTGAAACGGTTCACGCATACACAAATGACCAAAACTTGTTGGATAACATGCACAAAAAACCAAGAAGAGGTCGTTCTGCTGCAATCAATATGGTTATCACTTCTACAGGAGCTGGAAACGCAGTAACGAAAGTTATTCCTGAATTGAAAGACAAGTTGACAGCTAATGCGGTTCGTGTACCAACTCCAAATGGTTCATTAGCAATCTTGAGTCTTGAGCTTAACAATGAAACTACGGTTGAAAACGTGAACGCAATGATTAAAGATGCTGCGTTAAATGGAGAATTAGTTAATCAAATTTACTATGCGTTTGATCCTGAATTAGTTTCTAGTGATATCATCGGAAATACTTGTTGTTCAGTATTTGACTCAAATGCAACAATTGTCTCAAAAGATGGGAAAAATGTCGTGATTTATGCTTGGTACGATAACGAATTTGGTTACACAAAACAAGTTATTCGTCTAGCGAAGTATATTACTAAAGTACGTCGTTCAATTTATTATTAATAAAAGTCATTTGGGTTCAAGTTTCAATTTTTGAAATTTAAATTCAATAAATTATTACAGAAAGGGGCGAAAAAATTTCGCTCCTTTTTTTTGTTTCATACTATGTCAAAAATCGGATTTCATCCAAAGCAATTAATCTCCCACTTTTATAAGTTAATGTTTTCTAAACTTAGAAGAACTATCAATTGTAATAAACTTGATTTACAAAACACCCATGGAATACAATTGAAATATAGCAAGTTATTAGCTTTTAATGGAACAATCATTTTTGCAGGTCTAATTGCATTAGATATTGTGATACTTTACGAAAAGTTTGAATTACAGACAATTTTACTTTTTTTTGTTGGTCTTTTTATTTACACATACTTTTTTATCGAATACCTTTCCCATTTGCTATTCAAAAATCCCATTTTAATTTTAGATGGAAATCAGTTGTATTATATTGACACCAATCAATGGTATAACATTATGGATTTTGAATTCGAAGATGAAGTAGATGATGGTGGTGTAAATGGAATCCCAAAGTCCTATTATTGTATGTTTGACAAAAAAACGGGAAAGAAAATATTTAGCCTACGAAATTGGCATTTATTTGATGAAGAAAACTTCAAATTAGTGCTTCATAACAGACGCTATTTACCTATTTAAAATGCACACCAAACATGAAAGAAAATTAAAATATGATATTTATTTCATGTATATCGTAAACTTTTAATCTATTTAAATTATTTTTCATTTGTATATCGTATATTTGTGGTGCAAATACAATGGATTATACACCAAGATCATATTATCTACAAAAAATTAAAGGCTTTGTTAATACAAGTCTGATAAAAGTTATTGTAGGTCAAAGACGTGTAGGTAAAAGCTATATGTTATTTCAGTTAATGGACTATGTTCGTTCTGAATTTGCAGGTAACATCATCTATATAAATAAGGAAGACTATACTTTCAAAGACATAACGAACTGCGACGAGTTAATCAATTATGTCAATGAAAAAAAGTCAGAATCGGTCAATAACTATCTATTTGTTGATGAAATTCAGGAAATTAAAGACTTTGAAATAGCCATACGACATTTTGCATTGTTCAAGGATTTTGACATCTATTGTACCGGCAGCAATGCAAATTTATTATCCGGTGAATTAGCTACCATGCTGAGTGGAAGATACGTTGAAATAACTATTTTGCCTTTAAGTTATTTTGAATTTTTACATTTTAACGAATTCAAAAATTCGCCAGAATCGCTAAAAAAATACCTGATTTGGGGAGGTTTACCCTTTGTTAAGCATCTTAATAATGACGCAAAATTAATTGAAGAATACCTCAAAAACATCTTATCCACTATCGTTTTAAAGGATATCGTTCAACGCAATCAAATTCGAAATGTTAGTTTTCTAGAAAATCTTATTCATTTTTTAGGACAACAGACTGGCAGCTTAATTTCATCCAAGAAGATTAGTGATTACTTGAAGTCGCAACAAATTAAAATGTCGCCTCAATTGGTCTTGAACTACATGGATTTCTTATGTAAAGCCTTTCTTGTTAACCGCGTGAAACGCTATGATTTAAAAAGAAAACGAACTTTTGAAATAAGTGAGAAATTTTATTTTGAAGATTGGGGACTGATGAACGCAATTGTGGGATTCAATCAATTTGATATTTCTAAAGTAATTGAAAACGTTGTGTTTAACCATCTAAAATTTTATGATTACGAAGTACAAATTGGGCAAATACAAGCAAAAGAAATCGATTTTATTGCTACCAAAAATGGGCAAACGTTGTATTTTCAAGTTTGTTATCTACTGAGCAGTAAAGAGGTCATTGACAGAGAATTCGGTAACTTGTTGATGATAAAAGATAATTACCCGAAATATGTCGTTTCAATGGATGAATTCGCGCCCGACAACATACAAGGTGTTAAACATTTGCACTTAAATTCATTTCTGCTTACTGAGTTTTAATAAGTAACTATCTTTGCGACTTCAAATAAAAAAATATGATTTCTGTAGATGCTTTAGCGGTTGAATTTAGTGGTTCGGTGCTTTTTAGTGATGTTTCGTTTGTGATTAATGAAACGGATAAAATTGCACTCATGGGGAAAAATGGTGCGGGAAAATCCACCATGCTCAAAATTCTTGCGGGCATCAACAAACCAACGAGAGGTGGGATTTCGGCACCGAAAGACGCTGTGATTGCTTACTTGCCTCAGCACTTATTGATGGAAGACAACTGTACCGTTTTCGAAGAAACGTCGAAAGCATTTCAAGGAATTTTTGCGATGCGTGACGAAATCGAAGCCATCAATCATGAATTAACCGTTCGAACTGACTACGATTCAGATGATTACATGAAATTAATCGAACGTGTTTCTGAAATCAGCGAGAAATATTATTCCATCGAAGAAATTAATTACGACGGGGAAGTTGAAAAAGCGTTAAAAGGTTTGGGGTTCGAACGAGAAGATTTTACGCGTTCTACTTCGGAATTTAGCGGTGGTTGGCGGATGCGTATCGAATTGGCTAAAATTTTGCTTCAAAAACCCGACTTGATTTTATTGGATGAGCCTACCAATCACTTGGACATCGAATCCATTCAGTGGTTGGAGGATTTTTTGGTGAATAACGCCAAAGCCGTTGTGGTCATTTCGCATGATAGAGCCTTTGTCGACAACATCACAAACCGCACGATTGAAGTGACAATGGGCCGCATTTACGACTACAAGGCGAAGTATTCACATTACTTGGAATTGCGAAAAGAACGTCGTGCGCAACAACAAAAACAATACGAAGAACAGCAACGTTTTATTGCTGAAACCACAGAATTTATTGAGCGTTTCAAAGGTACGTATTCCAAAACCAACCAGGTGCAATCGCGCGTAAGAATGTTGGAAAAATTGGATATTATTGAAGTGGACGAAGTAGATACTTCAGCGTTGAAATTGCGCTTCCCTCCTTCTCCACGCTCTGGAAATTATCCCGTTACCGTAACTGAATTGAGTAAAAAATATGGCGATCACGTCGTTTTTGAAAATGCGTCCATGACTATTCAACGCGGAGAGAAAGTAGCGTTTGTCGGAAAAAATGGTGAGGGAAAATCGACCATGATTAAGGCCATCATGAAAGAAATTGATTTCGAAGGCGCGTGTGAAGTTGGACACAATGTTCAGATTGGTTATTTCGCACAGAATCAAGCTTCGTTACTCGATGAAGACCTGAGTGTATATGATACGATTGACAACATTGCCGAAGGTGACATTCGTACTAAAATCCGCGATATTTTGGGCGCGTTTATGTTTGGTGGTGAAGCAGGAACGAAAAAAGTAAAAGTGCTTTCAGGTGGTGAAAAAACGCGTTTAGCAATGATCAAATTATTGTTGGAACCGGTGAATTTGTTGATTCTCGATGAACCTACGAATCACTTGGATATGCGCACAAAAGACATTATCAAAGAAGCGTTGAAAGAATTCGACGGCACCTTGATACTCGTTTCCCACGACCGTGATTTCTTAGACGGCCTAGCGACGAAAGTATTTGAGTTCGGGAACAAACGTGTGAAAGAACATTTCGAAGACATCAAAGGTTTCCTTGCACTTAAAAAGTTGGAAAATCTACGCGAGATTGAGCGGAAGTAAAATGTCTCATCTTTTTCATTTTGCGCCTCACCCCACCTGCCAACGCATCCGTCTACGTCTGCAAGTTTGCTCGCGGAATCTGTACGCCCAACTTCCTTGCAAAAAGAGCTTCTTCCAGTCGCTTTTCTGCGCGTGTGGCTGACCATTCCGCTTCACCTAGCTTTTCGCCTGCGCCGGGGCGTTAGATTCATTTGAAAATGAGGGCTTTGCCCGTTTCAAGGTTTTAAATAATGTGTAAATGGTTTTTGTAAATTAACTTTTTTCGTTTTCCATAATTCAAGCGTTAGGGATAGTAGCGAAAAACCCACAGAGAGGAACGAACGAGGATTTGAAGCGGAAAGCCCGCCCGAAGGGAACGCCCAAAACCTTTTTTTCATAGCGTTTGCAAATGTTCATGGGAAAATCGTAACTTTAAGAGTCAAAAAAATCTTATGGAAGAATACGGGAAAATTCTGTTGATTGCCATGCCTGCCTTTCTGTTACTGGTGGCGTTTGAGAAATTAT
>CAZHPL010000185.1:0-6101 GCA_964534495.1 uncultured Lishizhenia sp. | reverse complement strand
GTCTCATTTACTATCCATTAAGGGGGGTGTTTCTACACTCCCCCTATTTTTTCTTAACCAATTCTAGGACTATGTTCAAGACCAAAGACCTGGTACATGACATAAAAGATGTACCCATACCCTGGATATTCGAGCACTACTGTAAGCTCAAAGAGAAGCTGAATGGACACGATGTGAAGATCAAAAGTCTGTTCAATCCAAAGGAACGTACACCTTCCATGTGTATCTACTTTGACGCAACAAAGAAGACCTACCGGTATAAGGACTTTTCCTCCGGCAAGGGTGGCTCTGCTATGGACCTAGTCAAGGATCTGACAGAACTCTCTTACCACAGAGCATGTCAGCAGGTAGTAGAAAAGTTCAACGACTTTGTTCTGCATAATAATGGAGGATATGATGTACAGGAATTTAAGCAAGCCAGTAAGTATAAAGTATCTTCTGTTAATTCCAGACACTGGACTACACAAGATCAGTACTTCTGGACCCAGTTTAATATTGGGACCAGGCTTCTTACCGAGCATCATGTAGTTCCCCTGGAATCTTATACTATGATAAAAGATGACAAGGAACTGCGTATCAGGGGTAATTATCTCTACGGGTATTATAAAGCGGATGGTTCTCTTTACAAAATCTACCAGCCCAAGACCCTAGATAAAAAGTTTATAAAAGTATCTGACTACGTACAAGGTTCTGAGCAGCTTAAAGACCAACCGTTTCTGGTTATAACCAGTTCACTTAAAGATATAATGGCTCTCAAAAGCCTGAAGCTGTCAATAGACTATATAGCTCCTGACTCCGAGAACTCTTTAATTAAGAAAGAACAAATGAATGAGTACTTAAAAAAGTACAAAAAGATCATTGTTTTGTTTGACTATGATGAGGCAGGTATAAAAGCTATGGAACGCTATAAAGAACTGTATCCTTCGTTAGTTACTGCAGTTCTTCCAATGAGCAAAGACCCCTCCGATTCTATCCGTGACTACGGTGCTAAAGAAGTACATAACAGATTAGTACCAATACTGAATAAAAAGTTGGAGAACTAATAAAGTTCTACATTATATTTGTAGAGGTAATCCTAATCCTATGCAGCAAGCCTGGCAATATAAGAACCAGCCCATCAACAGTATCGAAGAGTTACCAAACTATGAGAACCTGCACGGTTTCGTGTATCTCATACAAGATCTAGTAACCTTCAAGTCCTATGTAGGAAAAAAAGTTCTTCGTAACGTACGTAAGAAAAAGATTTCTCAACGTGTAAAGAAGCAAACCAAAACCCGCAAGACATACGAGCGGACGGTAAAAGAATCTGACTGGAAAGACTATTACGGTTCCAGCAAAGAACTCACTGCAGATATACAAAAGTACGGTAAGCAGAGATTCAAGAGAATCATCTTAGAACTCTGCTGTACTAAGAAGTATCTCAGCTACTGCGAAGTAGCCTGGCAGATCAAGCTGGATGTACTAAGATCAGACAGCTACAACGGAAACATCCTGGGCCGTTACTATACCCGGGATATGCAAAACTGTATATGATGAAAACCACAATGACCCGTTATCCCAATACTGCTACCGGTATTATAGATCCCTATATAGCAGAGATGGATAAACTCAATAAAAAGATAGATGAGCTATACCAGTTCATTGAAATGACTGAAGCTCTTACTTATGATCAAGCTACAGCAACTCGTATTCGTGCATTCTTACAAAAAGAAGGTATATGGCCATTACCACAGAAGAACTGATCAAGAAGTATCCAAAGATATTTCAGGACTACGAAGGAAACCCGGACATGGTTAACTGGTACGGTATACCAAACGGATGGCTGCCAGTCATAGACAAACTATGCGGAGCAATTCAAGATTATATAGACAGTGTTACCAGATATGTAGAAGGTAAAGAATACAAGACTCCTCAAGTAACCTGCACGCAGATGAAAGAGAAGTTTGGTGGACTACGCTTCTATGTAAACGGAGGAGATAATCATACAGACGGTATGATCTACATGGCTGAGTACTTGTGTTCTCATACATGCCAAGAATGTGGATCTGAAAAGAATATAGGTCAGACAGGAGGCTGGATTAGCACCCTCTGTAAAGACTGTGCTAAAGAAAGCCTTAGTTGGAAACCCTATAAATCCAATACAGATGTCTAAGTTCTTAGAATGGATTAACTCCAAAGAATACCAGGAGCTCGTAGAGATTATGCAACGGGCCCAGGAAGAACAGATGAAAGATCTAGAAGACAATCTTTCCCAGGACATGGTAGCTGACATACGCGAATGGCGTGTCGGTGACGGTCCTGATGATGAAAAAACCCACAGCTGGAGAGGCGTAGCAAGACTATTTGCTGAGAAATACCCTGAGTTCTCAGCTAATCATGCTATAGAAGCTGGCAATCAAATATGTGGCATGCAACTGTGTGAAGCAGCAATGAATTTACTCAAACAAAAACCTGAAGAAGGATGGAACTAGAAAGCATAATGCAAGAATCCGTAGAAGTCCTAGAGAAAGACTTCTATAATAAAAAGTTTTACTACTCATATAGTAGCCTGAATAAACTTATCTGGAATCCCCAGGTATTTTATCAAATGTACGTCCTTGGACTCAGGGAAGAAAAGCTCGAGCAGCACCTGCTACAGGGTAAACTAATACACCTCCTTTTATTGGAGCCTGAAAAGTTCAACGAAGAGTTTATGATGACTCCTGGTAGTCTTCCTACCGGAAATCTCAGAACTGTAATAGATCGTGTATTCCGCCACCACGTAGAACTGGCACGCAACGGTGATGACCGTACAGAGCTACCCCAGTTTGATGGAGCTATCCTGGACGTGATGAAAGACATGAACTACTTCCAGAACTTAAAGACCGATCAGCAACGTCTTGACAAGATCGTTACTCCTGAAGCTATTAGCTATTGGCAGTTTCTTCAAACCAAAGGTGATAAAACTCTGGTAGATCCTGACACACTTAAGTTTTGTCAGGATGCTGTAGAGATTATCAAGACCAACGAGCAAGTATGTAACCTGATTGGCTGCAACGTTACAGAGTTTGATAACAAGGAAGTAATTAATGAAAAAGACATTCTTATAGATTTACCTAATAGAGCATATGGTCTTAAGGGTATCATAGACAACCTGGTTATTGACCATGATAACAAGATCATTTATGTAAACGATATTAAGACTACAGCCAAGGATCTTAAAGATTTTCCTGAGAGTATAGAATACTACTCTTACTGGCTGCAATCAGTTATTTATATGATCATGATCGGGACTGTTTATAATAACCTGATTAGCTCAGGATATCAGGTAAAGTTCCACTTTGTGGTAATAGACCGGACCTTCCAGAGCTATGCATTTCCTGTTTCAGAAAAAACACTAAACAAGTGGCTTGATAGGTTCCAGGAATGTACCCAAAAAGCAGAATGGCATTATCAAAACAGGAGCTACGAGCTACCCTATGAGTTTGCACAGGGACTAGTAGTTCTCTAAAAAGAAGATTAAGAATGATAGAGAGTTTGTACACGAAGTATTTTCAGAAGTCACGGTCCTTCTTGTTCCCCGCCTTGGGGATCAAGAAGACCGCTAACTTCTCTCCCTCTGGTACCTATATATCCCTTGCTGGGTTAATAGAACCTGAAGATATTAAACTCATATGTGCTTATAAGGAAGACAGTTCTGAAGGCTTCAGATTGTTTGAGGAGAACATGTTGCTAAGCAACCCACTGTTCAGCCAAGTACTCCATATCCGTGACTATAACCTCTATGTATTTGATTTTCAAACATATACAGATGACTGGTTTAACTTTATACTAGGTAAGTACTCTAAGTTGTCAACTGTGCTTAAACGAGCTATTAAGACATACTACGGAGAGAGCTCTAATGAATATAAGTACATTGAATCCTTCCTATACCCTGAAAAGTTTTTTGAGGTATACGCCAAGCTCTTAGATATCGAGGTAGAAACTCTTAAAAAGTTAGGAGAGCTATGTGATCCATGCGACCTAGAAAAAGAAAACCTAAAAATTCCTGTAGAAGATTTGGAGATCTTACAGAAATCTGTTTAATTTTGTAGAACTAATCTGTAGAACTATGAATAAATCAATGATGCTCGTTACCGGCAGCTGGGGTAACAACAAGACATTTAAGCTTATACCTGTTACACCTGAGTGCCCATATAACGAGGCAATCTTTGACCGTGACAGCAAAGTACTTGCTCTTATCGGAAAAGAAAAAAAGCAAAGTATGCATATGCTTGCTAAGCTTGACGATAACGGTGACGTAAAACGCATGAAGATCGGACGTCGTGATAACGGCAAAGACTATGCAGAAGAGCGTAAGACTCTGGAAACTTACTACGAATACTATATCGAGAATCCACAAGAGATCAAAGATGTTGTAAACATGTTTGCAGTAAACGCTGACGTGTTTGACTTTAATCAATACATCGAAGAAGCATATACAGAAGAACCTACTTCTTCTAATCTTATTACTGTCTAAGGACAGCCCTGTGACCAAAACCAATAAGGCAGTTAGTTCTGCCTTTTTTTGGCAACAGAAAAAGGGGGAACAGCTTAACTGAACATCCGTACCATGAGTAACCAACAGACACACTGGGTGATGGACTATGAAACAATAGTAAACTGTTTCGTAGGGGTCTTCCAGCATTATAAAGACGAAGGTGTAAGATATGTCTTCGTAATACACAAGGATAGAAATGACTTTACAAAACTTGTAAGCTTTCTCAATAACTGTGTAGCAAATAAAGAGTGGCATATTTCCTATAATGGACTAGCATTTGATGCACAAATAACCCAGTGGATTCTAGATAACCAGAAACCTTTGGCTGCACTTTCTATCGAAGACCTGCTAAAAGAAATCTACAAGTTTGCACAGGAGACTATTTCTCGTACAGATAGAAATGAGTTTCAGACCTACTCTCCACGACAGTTAAAGATCAAACAAATAGATCTGTTTAAGATGAACCACTGGGACAACCGTGCCAAGATGAGTTCACTTAAGTGGATCCAGTATTCTATGGACTGGGATAACGTAGAAGAAATGCCTCATCCACATTATGAGCCGATTACAAATGACGATCAGCTCAAGATGACAGTGAAGTATTGTCTGAATGACGTACTATCTACAAAGAAGATCCTAGAACATAGCAAGGAACAGATCAAGTTACGTCAGACTCTTACCAAAGAATACAAGATAGATCTGTATAGTGCTTCTGAACCAAGGATATCTAAGGAATTATTCCTTCACTTCCTGCACAAGAAGCTCGGCTGGGAAAAGAGTGAGATTAAACAGCTCCGTACTCCCCGGCATACAATCTTTCTAGGTCAGTGTATACTACCTTATATTCAGTTTAAGACTCCTGAGTTTCAAAGCGTCCTTGATTATTTCCGTACCAAGGTTATCACCTCTACAAAAGACGGATTTAAGCATAGCGTTACCTACAAAGGTGTACGTACTGACTATGGACTAGGCGGTATTCATGGTGCCACAGATCCTGGCGTATATGAAGCTAAGCCTGGGTGGACTATCATGACCTCAGATGTAACCAGCTTCTATCCGAACCTAGCTATTAAGAACGGGTTTCATCCGCAACATCTTCCAAAGAAAGAATTTGGTGAACTGTACGAGTGGTTCTTTGAAGAAAGAAAGAAGATTCCCAAGTCTGATCCCAAGAACTACGTCTACAAGATTATCCTAAACTCTACTTACGGTCTTACAGGTGACGAAAACTCGTTCCTATACGATCCGCAGATGACTATGCAGATTACTATCAATGGTCAGCTTAGCCTGAGTATGCTTTATGAAATGATCTGTTTAGAAATACCTGATGCTATACCACTGATGCAAAACACAGACGGTCTCGAGACTATGATCCCTACACATGCTGTTGGAAAATACATGGACATCTGCAGCAGATGGGAAACTCTTACTCAACTTTCTCTGGAGCATGATCAGTATAAGAAGATGATCATCCGAGATGTCAACAACTATATTGCCATCAGCAAAGATGATAAAGTAAAATGCAAAGGTGCCTTTGAGTGGGAAGATCTAGACAAAAAGAAAGTAGCTGTATTTCATAAGA
>CAZHPL010000184.1:5795-6131 GCA_964534495.1 uncultured Lishizhenia sp. | reverse complement strand
AGCAAGGACTCGCGCTCCGCAGAACCGGGTGCGTATGCTTTAACCGGCTCATTTTTAGCAACCGGCACATGGAAAAAGGCATTTGACATATCAATAATTTTGTTGCAAAAGTAACGATTGTTCGCTATCCTTGCAATGTGGCAAGCAACAGTCTTCAGTATCATGTGTTACGTTCATTCCTTTTTGTAGGAGTGATATTCGTTGCACTTCCTGTTTTTGGTCATCAAAAGCATACAAAAAGTACGGAATATTCTTTTTCAACTTTTCTCAAAGAGCAAGATTTCAATGTCAAAAGTGAAATGGTCAGCAACACAAGAATATGAATAAATACATAAT
>CAZHPL010000184.1:0-5785 GCA_964534495.1 uncultured Lishizhenia sp. | reverse complement strand
TATGGGAATATTATCGTCGGAGTGTTCCAGACTCGCTTCCTATTTTAGGCAAAAAAGTAATTGAGTACAGTCAAGCTGGACATCATGCTTTTGGAATGGCTGTTGCGCGAAGAATCATTGGCGACCATTTTTTATTAAATGGAAAAATGGACATTGCTATTGGTTTTTTTAATACCTCCAAATCGTATTTTGAACGGAGGGAGGATTACCAGCATTTAACGGAAACGTTGAATTTACTAGGAATGGCTTACTTTCTGAAAGGTGATTTCATAACAGCTGAATCCTATTACAAAGCTTCTTTGCGAATGGGCGCATTTTCTCCGCGTGAAACGGATACTTTTCTATCAGAAATAAATCTGGCTAAGTTAAAAGTCGCACAAAAAGATTTTCGTTTGGCGGAAGCCTTGTTACAACATTACCTTCGGGAATCGATTCGCCTGAAAAAGTGGGAAGCTGCTGCCAATGCAAGTGCCGTTTTGATGGATGTTTTTCTAGGGCAAAATAAGATTCAACAGGCCAATAAGTACGCTAAAAAGCAACTGAAATTTGCTGAAAAATGCACAATACTTTATTGGAAAATAGATGCCTTGACCAACTTAGCCATTATTCGTTTTTACGAGGGAAATATACAACAATCCATTTCTCTTTTTAAACGGGTATTGAACTTCCGAAAACAAGAGAAACTTCCCTTGAAATTGTTTGAAGCTTATTTCAACCTGTATGGTGTTTACTTCGAAAATGACAATGCAAAAGCAGAACTTTACTTGGATACTTGTCTAAAAATCGCTCAAGAAAATCAATTACTTAAAAGCGAATTAGAGGTAACTACGATTCTGTACTCAGATTTTAAACGAGCGTCATTAAAATCAAGTATTTCTATATTGAATGACAAAATCCAACGCTTAGAAAAATCCAACGAAAAGGAACGTGAAGGTTTAATCAAACTATTCTCGAGAAAAGCAACGATTCAAAAACCGTCAGTATTCTCAACACGATTTTGGTACTTAATCCCTTTAATTTTGGTAGCAACACTATTGTTGTTGGGAAGAAATCTTAACGAATCAAAGTAACAAATCCTTGTCCTTCTAGCTCATCGCCGTTAATTCCAACAGCTGTGTATTTGTAGAAATAAACTCCGTCATCTGCATCCGCACCACTTTTCGTTTTTCCATCCCAGGAACCTTGCGGCGTGTCGATGATAGCCATCACATTTCCCCAACGATTTACGATGATTACTTCCAATGAAGCTAAGAAACGATTGTCTAGGAAGAACACTTCATTTGTGTTATCTCCATTTGGCGTAAAGACATTTGGCACGAAAACATAAGGTGGTTGAGCAATTGAGATTAAGTGGAAAACAGAATCCTGACAAATACCATTCGTCGCCACTAACCAAACGGTGAATGTATCGAGTGCTACATTCGACGTAAATGTTTGATTGACACTGCCTAAATTAGTAGTTGTAGTGTCGTGTCCATTGTCGAAATCCCAATAATATCCAATCGAATTGGAGCTTGTATTTGTGAAAACCACGTTCAATGGAGCAGTACCAAAACTTGGGTTTGGATCAAAACCTGCTATTGGACGAGGAAGAACAGTAATCGTAATAGAGGCTTGATTTACACAGCCGTTTGAGTCTGTTCCCGTAACTGTAAATGTGGTAGTCGTTGCAATTAAAAACGGATTGCCGTCAACAGCACCATTATCCCAAACATAGGTTGCGCCAGTTCCTGCACCGCTCGCTGTTAAGGTAATTTCATCTCTTGCACAAACTGAAATTGGTAATCCTGGATTAATTACTGGTAGTGGATTTACAGTAACTATTACATCATCTGTTGTCACGCAACCATTATCACTTGTACCTGTAACGGTGTACGTTGTTGTTGAAGTGGGTGATACAGTAGTACTATCCACAACGCCATTTGACCAAGCGATGATTGGTGTTCCACTTGCATCTAAAAGTGTTGATTGCCCAATACAAATCGCCACATCAGGTCCTGCGTAAACAGGAATGTTTGGATTTACAATAACTAAAGTTGAATCGGATTCACCTGTACATCCGTTTAGGGAATAAGTTACAGCAAAATAAGTCATGTCTGATGGCTGCACAGTAACGGATTGTGTTGTATCCGTAATTTGTGTCCAAGTGTATGTTCCACCACTAATATCTACATTGGCAAAAATGGTAGTGCTTTGTCCTAAACAAATTTCTAAAACGGAATCAACATCAACTACAGGAGTTGGTTTGACGTTAATATTCACTGTTATCGGTTGTGAACAAAACGTCGCCGCTGGCGTAAAGACATACGGACTTAAGCCTATGATTGATGTACTGATTGCAGGCGGATTCCAAGTTCCTGTTATGGTTGGAATGTTGGATGAAGAGCTCGGTAATAATGGGCCATTGTCTCCTTGACAGAAATCAGAAATAGGATTGAAAGTAGGTGTAATCATTGAATCCACTGTAATATCCATTGTTGTTGGAAAAGCGCATTCACCAGGATTTGGGGTAAAAGTATAGGTTAATGTTCCTGTTTGAAGTGAGTTGATCGTTGCAGGCGACCAAGTTCCTGCTACTGAAATAGCATCAGCTGAATTGGCAGGTAAAGTCGGTGCATTTGTAAACTGACAAACATTTGGGATTTGATTGAAAGTGGGTACAAATTGAGTAGTGATTGTTGCAGTTGAAGTTCCTGTTGCTGTACAAATACCATTTGTGTATGTTACTGTATAAGATGTCGTTTGGGTAGGTGATACAACAATGCTTTGTGTAGTATCTCCAGTAGACCAAGCAAAAGAACCAACACCATTTCCAACATTTGCAGTAATAGTTGCTGTTCCACTTTCACAAATCACAGGATTGTTAATGTTTATTACTGGGGCGTTAGTGCTAGTTCCAACAGTAACTGTTTGAATAAGAGGTGGGTTACAAGCCCCTAAGTCTGTAACAGTTACTTGGTAATCACCAGGCGTTAAACCTGTGATAGAAGGTGTTGTTTGAGGTGGAGTTGTATTCCAAGAATAAGTATAAGGTGGATTTCCTCCCGTAACGTTTATGCTAGCCGTACCATCGTTCCCAGCACACGATTCAGGTGTAGATGAAGTAGTTGCTTGCATGGAGGGTGTACATGTCAAGAAGTCAATAAATACACCTGAGTCATAAATATGGTCACCAGCATCTGCGATAGCTAATTTAAAATGATAGGTTTGGCAAGGAGTAACAGTTATCGTTCGCGTCAAAACTGTAGTGAAAGCATCTAGTTTTATCGCTGTTCCTGTTGAATTGTTTACGTAAAAAGACGAGTTTGTGTTAGCGTTAACGTTGTCAATACTTACAATAGTCGTATTGTTTGGCAAGGTAGCTACATTGGTATTGGTGTAGTTTCCTCCTGCTGGATTGGGACCTGTAACAAAGAAACCAAAGGCATCATTATAACCTGAACTTACAAATTCAGGATATTCCTCAGAACCAAAAACGAAACGAATTTGTAGTGTCGAACAAGCAGGCATTACATCAAATTCCAAAATACAGCAATCATTATCTGCTTGAGGTTCGATAGACGATAATTGTGGGTCGTTACAATTTGTAAGATTGTTAACACTCCAAAAAGTGGAACCTGTACCCGCAATTGTACTCGCATTTCCAGTAGTTAACAAAATACCGTTGTTGATGCCTAAGTTGGTTGAGCTACCGCCTGAAAAAGTTCCATATCCAACATTGGGACAGTTAATCACAGGGTTGGTTACTGTTAACCCTGATCCAATCATACCTGCAACAATGGTTTGAGCAGAAGCACCTTGGTTTGCAACAACAAATTGAGAAAAACTTACACCTCCAAAAAGGCTTATAAAAAATAGAATTAGCAAATGCTTCATCCGTTCGAGTTTAGGTTTATAGTTTGTAAAACGAGCCGAAAGATACAATAGTTGCATGAATTTTCTAAATGTTATCTTTAAATTAAGGCTAAATGTTGAGTGTTTTAAATTAAAAACGCTATAATTTTCTTATAGAAAAATGATTCATCAATCTGAATTTCGAGATTAAAATTAAAGTAGAATATAACTTTTGTTTTATCTAATAAGTGTAATAAATCCTTGCCCTTGTAGCTCTTGACCATTTATTCCAACGGCAGAATAATTATAAAAATATACACCAGCATCCGCGTCTATTCCATTTTTTGATTTTCCATCCCAAAATCCGCTAGGAGAATCTATAGTTGCAATTACATTTCCCCAACGATTGAAAAGGACCACCTCTAATGATTGCAAAAACTTATGCTCAACAAAATAAACTTCGTTTGTACTATCCCCATTGGGAGTGAACACATTCGGAAATGAAATTTCAGGTGCATGGGAAATTGAAATTAATTGATAAGTCGAATCTTGACAAAATCCATTACTAGCAGTTAACCAAACGAGAAATGTATCCATAGCATTTGTTGTAGTGTAGACTTCAGATATCACCTCAGTTGAAGAAGTTGTTGTGTTAATACCATTTCCAAAGTCCCAAAAGTAAATCGTAGCATCTTCACTAGTATTTGTAAATTCAACATTCAATGGTGCTGTCCCTGCCTGTTGATTCATTTGAAATGATGCATTAGGTTTTAACAATACGGTTACTATTACAGAGTCTTGATTGGAACAGCCATTAACATTAGTTCCAATTACTGTAAATGTGGTTGTATCTTCAATCACAAAAGGAACTCCGTTTGAAATGCCATTGTTCCAACTATAGGCTCCACCGTTACCCGCTCCACTTGCAGATAAAATAATTTCAGTTGATTGACAGATTGATATTGATGGCCCTGCTTCAATTAATGGTAGCGGATTTACCGTTATCGTAATTTCATCAGTAGTTGAACATCCATATTCCGTTGATCCTATTACCGAGTAAACAGTTGTAGTTGAAGGAGTAATGATGGTATTATTAGAAATTCCATTGTCCCATTCGATAAATGGCGTGCCTGTGGCATTTAATAGTATGGATTGCCCAGAACAAATTGAAACATCCTCTCCGGCATATACATGAATAACTGGATAAACCTCAATAAAAACAGAGTCTGAAACGGTGCAACCTTCAAAAGTATAACTTGCAAAAGAAAAATGGGTTTCGATTGGTTGATAAGAAATGTTTTGTGCTGTACTGTTGCTCTCAGACCAAGAAAAGGTTCCTCCGCTTAGGTCTACATTAGCTAGTAAAGTAACGGATTCACCACTACAAATTGCAATTGCAGAATCAATTTCAATGGTTGGCGTAGGTTTTACATTTATCTCAGCATTCACTGATGTTGCACAAAAACTCAAGGCTGGAGTGAATACATACGTCCCTAATCCAACAGTAGTTGTATTTATATTTGGTGGATTCCAACTGCCTGCAATGCTTGGAATGTTGGTGGAGGTGAGGGGAAGTGCTTGATTGTCTCCTTGACAGAAATCTGGAAATGAGTTGAATGTTGGTGTAACAAGTGAATCAACTGTAATCGTGATACTTGTTGGAAATCCACATTCGCCTAGGTTTGGAGTAAAATAAAATGTTTGAACCCCTATAATAGAGGAATCAATAAAGCTTGGCGACCAAGTTCCAGCAATGGGTGTTGCATCTGCCGATAATGATGGAAGAACGGGCATTTCTGCGTATTGGCAAACATTCGGTATTGCGTTGAAAAAAGGAACAAATGGTTCAGTTATGGTTACGGTTGAAAGACCGGTTGCTGAACAATTGACATTCGAAAAGGTGCAAAAATAGGTGGTGTTCTCTGATGGCGTTACGATGATTGTGGCTGTT
>CAZHPL010000183.1:0-6274 GCA_964534495.1 uncultured Lishizhenia sp. | reverse complement strand
GCAAAATATCAGCAGTTGACATAATTTGATTTGGTTTGGGCATGCCTTCTGGCTGAATATTGTAACGAACAATTGCCTTTTCTTCTTCTTTAGACGGATAACCAAGGGTCACTTTCAACATAAAACGGTCCACTTGAGCTTCCGGTAAAGGATACGTTCCTTCTTGCTCAATAGGATTTTGCGTAGCTAACACTAAAAAGGGTTCAGGTAACTTAAATGTTTCATCACCAATCGTAATTTGACGTTCTTGCATGGCTTCTAACAAGGCACTTTGAACCTTTGCTGGAGCACGATTGATTTCATCTGCCAATACAAAAGAGGCGAAAACAGGACCTTTTTTAACAGCGAAAGATTCCGTTTTCTGGTGATATACTACCGTTCCTGTTAAATCTGCTGGCAATAAATCGGGGGTAAATTGAATACGGTTAAATGTTCCGTTTATCGACTGAGCAAGGGTTTTAATCGCTAAAGTTTTCGCTAAACCGGGAACACCTTCTAATAAAATATGCCCGTTAGAAAGTAAAGCAATCAACAAACGATCAATCATTTTCTCCTGCCCGACAATCGTACGTGCAATTTCCTTTTTCAAAACATCGAGTCCAAGTAGCTCTAGTTTTATCTCTTCACTTAATCGACGCAAGTGTTCTGCGGGATTTACAGAACCAGTTACATTTTCCGACATGCTTTAGATTTTGGTATGTTCACAAAGGTGTCAAAGGTTTGTTGGAGAAAGGTTGCAAATGCTGTTAATTCTTGTTAATCTTGTCGTAATCAAAGCCATGGAAAAAAGAGTTTGTTTGGAATGCGGTGTGAAATTAGCCGGACGAAAAGATCAGAAATTCTGTTCCGATTATTGCCGCAATACATTTAATAATCGTCAAAACGAAGATGCCAACGCAACCGTTCGAAGAATCAATTCGATTTTGCGTAAAAACCGACGCATCCTAGCCAAACTTAATCCTGACGGCAAAAAAACAGTGGACGGTATCACCTTAGCTGAGGAAGGATTTAATTTTCATTATTTCACCAACATTTATCGAACACAAAAGGGATCCAAGTATTTTTTCTGTTATGATTATGGCTATATAAAACTAGAAAATGACCAATATATGCTCGTTCAAAAACAAGATTATGTGCGGTAAAACTCAGGTAAAAAAGGTACATTTAACTCCTTTTTGCAACAAAAAAACACCAACTTTCGTTCAACTTCCATTGAATGTGCAATATTTACTCAATACATGAAACGAATTTTTAGTTCGTGGTGGTTTAAAATCCCCTACTACACTTTACTTTATGGCTTTGCAGCTTATGGTTTTTTGTTGACAATGACCTATTTTGCCATGAAATTTCAATGGACAAATGAAGCTGGTCAATTAGATGCCAACAATCGCTATTTCCAAGGAATGCACGACAAATACAACCAATCCTTTAAAGTGGATAGCGCATCGATGGAATTGCACCGGGTTGAGGTCATGAATCGGTTGATGGTACTAAATGATTTCTATCCCAAAAATGCAGAGTATATTTTGAATGTGTATTCCAAGCAAAAAGACGAAAAATTAGCCTTGCGAATGCTAGATGCGGTCGATTTGCGCATGCAAAAAAACAAGACTTATCAACGCGCAAAGGCGAAAGCACTTCGTAAAAAACACCGAAAAGGAGCTTCAGGTTTGTCTGTTTTTGAATGGATGAATATTATGGAATGGCAAGATTTTAAAATTGCTGTTGTGAAAGACAAATATTATATTGATTCAGCTGCAAAAATGACGGGGGTTGAACCTCGTTTGATTGTATCTTGCTTAGTTGGCGAACAAATCCGTTTATTCAATTCAAGTCGAGAATCTTACAAACGCTACATTGGACCTCTAAAAGTGCTTGTGCTAGAAAATAATATGTCGTATGGAGTAACCGGAATCAAAGAAACGACTGCCCAAAAAATCGAACGTTATTTAAAAGACTCCACATGCGAATATTATCTTGGCAAAAAATACGAACACTTGTTGGATTACGATTCCGTCAATACCTATCGAAATACCATAAATGATACGATGAGTTTGCGCATACAACGTTTGGTGCAATTGAAAAATCACTACTATTCTTATTTATACGCAGCGCTTTTTGTGAAGCAAATCAAAATGCAATGGGAACGAGCAGGTTATCCTTTGGACGAACGTCCAGAAATTCTTGCTTCGCTCTTTAATTTGGGTTATAGCAAATCAAAACCAAAGAAAAATCCTGGAGTCGGTGGTTCGAATTATAAAATTCATAACACAGACTATACGTTCGGTGCGGTAGCCTTTGAGTTCTATTATTCAGGTGAATTAGCCGAAGCATTTCCATATAAACCAAGAAGTTTTGATTGGGAAGATTTGAAGAAAAAACCGACGAAATAAATGCTTCATTTACAAAATCAAATCTACACCGGTTCGAATGAGCGACAAAGCTTATTTGACTTACATATCCCAAACGATTTCAACGGTAAAACCTTGGTTTTTGTGCATGGTTTTATGGGTTTCAAAGATTGGGGCGCTTGGCATTTAATGGAAGCTTATTTCATTGAAAAAGGTTTTGGTTTTGCAAAATTGAATTTGACGCATAATGGCGGAACAATTGAAAACGGTATCGATTTCCCAGATGAAGAAGCATTTGGAAACAACACCTATTCTAAAGAATTAAATGACATTCAACTGGCACTTTCAGCGATTGAAAGTGTACTAAAAAACGCTTTAATTCCAGTAGATTTTCAACTTATGGGGCATTCGCGCGGCGGTGGAATGATTTTATTGGCTGGAGCAGCTTTTCCAAGTGTTTCAGGGCTGATTGCATTAGCGCCAATTTGCTCGATTGCAACTCGTTTCCCGAATGGTGAAGCATTGGATAATTGGAAATCTAATGGCGTTCGTTATATTGAAAATGGACGTACAAAACAGCAATTACCGATGTATTACAGTTTGTATGAAGACTTTAAAAAAAATGAACAAATACTAGACATTGAAAGCTGTTGTAAGCAACTAACTAAACCTTTACTAGTATTGCATGGAACGAATGACACGTCTGTAAACATCGAAGAAGGTAAACAAATAGCTACGTGGTCAAATGCCAATTTCATTTCCATTGAAAACGCAGATCATGTTTTCGGAGCTTCTCATCCATGGACCAATAAAGAACTACCTTCACAATTGGAGGAAGTTTGCAAAAATATTCTTGATTTTATTGTTTAATTCTTACTCCTCTTTGATGTACAATTCAACGCGTCTGTTCAAAGAACGACCGTAAGGAGTTGAGTTTAAGAACTTAGGTTTGGATTCTCCAAAAGCAGCCGTTTTAATACGTGGTTCTTTGATTCCTTGCGAAATGAAGTATTTTCTCAAAGCTGCAATTCGCTTTTCAGATAGATTCATATTGTATTGATCCGAACCAGTGTTATCGGCGTGTCCCTCCAAGACAATCACCATGTTTGGATTTGCTTTCAGTAACGCAACAACTTCTTTTAACAATGGATATAAATCGTATTGAATAGAAGCATCGTCTAACTCGAAGTTAATATCTGTTAGGCTGCGTAAGCCCTCCATGCTGGTGACAATATTTGGATTGGTGTTAGTGGAATTGTTGTTTTTCGGGTCTGATGTGCCATTTGTTCCGCCACCGTTTCCGTTTTTCGGATCTGACGTACCATTTGTTCCGCCACCGTTTCCGTTTTTCGGATCTGAAGTACCATTTGTACCACCGCCGTTTCCGTTTTTCGGATCTGAAGTACCATTTGTACCACCGCCGTTGCCATTCTTAGGATCACCAGCCACAAGCGTATTTGCTTTACCGGTTGTATCTTTGATGTAATTAGGGTTTCCGTTTTCATCCAAAGAATCTTCAACAATTGGATTCGTTTTGGGGTTAGTTTTTATATCTACCCGATTACTATCATTCTTTTGTAAGGCCACATGAACATCTTCAGGACAACCATTATATTCTTTTTTACCTGGAATATCGATACATCTATCGTCAAAATCGGAAACGCTATCACCATCTGAGTCAATGTTTTTCAAGCTCACCCCACGACAATTCACAACATTACCCAATGGCGTATTTTTTTCATCGTCAATAAAATTCACAATGCCATCCCCATCATCATCACGCAAGCTATATCGTAAGTAACGATTCGTGCTATCAAGTTTTTTGTTGGCATCTTCTAAATAAGTCATATCTGGAAAACATGGCGAAAATGCCCAATCCATGTGAGTAGCGTGCTTACCAATGTAGATGTTTGTTCCTACAGACGCATTCGCAATAAAGCCATCAAAACCTCGATTCGCAACACTATTGTACATATCCCAGGTGTATTGTTGGTAAATGTGCCAAATAAAAGAAGCATCAACATACACTGCAATACGATCATTGATTTTAAATTGAGGTGTCAACCCAAACATAAAATTCACCATTTTATCCTTGTTCGGATTTACCTTACTTGTCAACACAGACATTCCTCCTCCTGTGTGAAACAATAAACTCGTTTTCTCAGAAAAATTCTCAAAGGTGAACATACGTCCTAAATCAAGAACTACTTGCAAAGACGTTCTGTAATAATGTGATTTAAAAGGCAAACTATTTCCTGTATTCGTAAACCAGCTGATTTCGTCGTTTTTAATTCGGTCAAAACCTCCATCTAAAGACAAACCAAATTTGTTACTAAACATGTAGCGCGCTCCTGCGTTGACATGCAAAAAACCTACTGTATTAGACCAATATCCAGGAGAATAGGGTTTTACAGCGTTGGTGCCTCCTAACCCTAAATCGATAGAAAATTTGTTGTTGTAACCTTGCGCTTCAACCGAAGTTGAAAAAAGAAAGCTCAAGAAAAGCCATACAATTTTGTAGCGCATTTGTTAAATTAGGTTGTGCAAATATAGGTAAAATTACACTCAATCAATATGTTAATTTTCTTTATATAACATGTATCTTATCATTCGATATTTTGATAGATCATAATATTCAAACACCATTGCTGTTTTCGTTAATACAACAAAGCGAACATTCAGAACTTGCCCATTATTTAGAAAGGAAATATGATCCGCCTTGGCATCCAAATAAGTGTAAGTCGCTGTATCATAAACACATGTGTCGTAAATATATTGATTTTCGAAATTGAGGTATTTATAATTTATCTGTCCTGAAAATAAATGTTGATCGGTTTCGAAATGTAAAGTACCTGATGGAATACTATCGTAAAACGCAAATCCTTCTCCATCTTCAATTCTAACCAAATCAACTTTCCAATTACCATCCAGTTTTTTATCTGCAAGTTTTTCTTTGTTACACGAAAGCAACACAAAAAACACACAAAAAAATACACTTATTCTTTTCATAAAAATGCAGTTAATGCCATTGCTTTCACACCAAATAGAAGCGCTTTATCGTCAATATCAAAGCGCGGATGATGTACGCCAAATTGTACTTTTTTTCTATTCGCTACTCCTAATCTAAAAAAGCAAACGGGAACTTTTTGACTGTAAAATGCAAAATCTTCTGCTGTCATTCGGATATCCATGTCGTGAACGTTTTCATCACCAAAAAAGAAGCTAAATGCACTTTTCAGTTGACGGGTCATTTCCACATCGTTTTTCAAAAATGGATACCCTTTATTGATATTCAGTCGCATTTTCCCTTTGTAAGATTCAGCAGTTTCTTTCGCTACTGATTCTAAAAGTATATGCGCTTCGGCACGCCATTCCTCGTTCATGGTACGAAATGTACCTTTGACAAATGCGACAGATGGAATTACATTCGTAGAACCATTTGCCTCAAACTTCCCAAAACTCAACACACATGGAACGGAAGCAGGACATTTTTCTTTTATTAAATGACTTGCTTTCAACACAAACTCCGCCCCCATCATCAATGGATTTACACATCGTTCGGGTAATGCACCATGACCTCCCACACCTTCAATTTCTAAATGAATTTCATCACTCGATGCCATGTATAAACCTTCCCTAAAGCCAAAATTCCCTACTTCAAAATCAGGAAAAACGTGTAAGCCGACCATTTTTTCAACCGTTGGATTTTCCAAAACGCCTGCCTTAATCATCAAACTTGCTCCGCCAGGATTCGTCTCTTCTCCAGGTTGAAAAATCAGTTTCACAGGTTGTTTCAAATGTTCTTTGAGTTCCCAAATAATTTCAGCGGCACCCAACAAAACGGAAGTATGCACATCATGACCACAAGCATGCATCACGCCCTCATTTTTGGAACGATAACTCACATCATTTTCTTCATGAAT
>CAZHPL010000182.1:5707-6412 GCA_964534495.1 uncultured Lishizhenia sp. | reverse complement strand
TATAGATATTCTTGATTTCTTCGTTTTCAAAGATTTTGTGTTGCATGGCTTTCTCCACGTTCAAAATCTTACCTCGAAGTGGCATAATCGCCTGAAAATGTCTGTCGCGACCTTGTTTCGCAGTTCCACCCGCTGAATCTCCCTCGACGAAGTAAATCTCACATGCAGCAGGATCTTTTTCCGAACAATCCGCCAATTTTCCTGGTAAACCTGAACCGGTAAGAACGTTTTTACGTTGTACCATTTCACGCGCCTTACGAGCAGCATGACGCGCACGAGCCGCCAAAATCACTTTCTCTACAATCAAACGTGCTTCAGCAGGATGTTCCTCCAAATAAGCAGAAAGCATTTCAGAAACCGCTTGACTCACAGGAGCCGTTACTTCACGGTTACCTAATTTCGTTTTCGTTTGACCTTCAAATTGTGGCTCTTGTACTTTAACTGAAACAACAGCTGTCAATCCTTCACGGAAGTCATCACCATCAATTTCGATTTTTTCTTTCGCTAAAATACCTGAGTCAGTAGCGTACTTTTTCAATGTATTCGTCAAACCACGTCGGAAACCTGATAAATGTGTTCCTCCTTCATGTGTATTAATGTTGTTTACATACGCATGAATGTTTTCTGTATAAGAAGTATTGTATGTCAATGAAACCTCAACTGGAATCCCTTCTCGCTTGATTTCGATTTTTGATCCATCAACCC
>CAZHPL010000182.1:0-5697 GCA_964534495.1 uncultured Lishizhenia sp. | reverse complement strand
AGTATATTACATCTGTAATTAACGCCTCACGGTTTCTGTCCAAGTATTGAGCAAACTCTTTCAAACCACCTTCCGAATGATAGGTTGTTGTTGGATGAGTTCCGTCTTCTAATACTACTCGGTTATCAGCTAAAGTAATCGTAATTCCTTTATTTAAGAATGCCAACTCACGCATTCTGGCAGCCAAAGTATCGAAGTTATAAGTTGTTTCTTCGAAAATTGAACTGTCTGGCTTAAACGTTTGAAAAGTACCTGTAATATCAGAAGTACCAATCTCACGCACCGCATACAATGGTTTACCAATTGAATATTCTTGTTCGAAGATTTTTCCTTCGCGGTGTACCTCAGTACGCATGTGTATAGACAACGCGTTCACACACGAAACCCCAACACCGTGAAGTCCACCTGATACTTTATACGTGTCTTTATCGAATTTACCACCTGCGTGCAACACCGTCATTACTACCTCCAAAGCTGATTTTTTCTCTTTGGTGTGCATCGCTGTTGGAATACCACGACCGTTGTCTTTTACCGTAACGGAATTATCTTCGTTAATATAAACTTCAATGCGATTACAGTAGCCCGCCAAAGCCTCATCGATGGAGTTATCAACCACCTCATACACCAAATGGTGCAAACCTTTCACACCAACATCACCGATATACATCGCTGGGCGCTTACGTACTGCCTCAAGACCTTCTAGTACCTGGATATTATCCGCGGAATAATTGTCTCTTCTTTCGTCTTCTGCCATATTATTTTGTAATTAATTTTCTGTTTTTTTTTTAACCAAGTCACTTTTCACAGATTTCTCGTTTCACTCGGAATGACATCATTAAGACACAATTAAGCGAAAATACTCAGCATTTTCACATATCGAAACCACAAAATTTCATTCCGACTAAAGGGAGGAATCTACAAGTAATTTTGGTATATTCAATCCGTTTATTCGAACAAACAAAAATACGAAACGAAGCGCAGTAATCACTGTCAAAAAGTAGCGTTAAACACGTGACTTATCAACAAAAAAAAAGCGAAAGAGAAGCTATTAACACTCCACTTCCGCTTAATCGAATTTGGTATAAAAAATTAACTTTTTATTTCTCTATCCATTCTGTGATTTCTGAATTATCTGGCTCAATTCGTGGCGAAATAACTTTTTCCAATTCTCCTTGCTCGTTAATCAAGTATTTTTGAAAATTCCATTCCACTTTATTGTCCGACAAACCATTTTTTGCTTCTGTTGTTAAAAACTTGTACACGGGATGCATGTCTTTTCCTTTCACGGAAATCTTAGACATCATAGGAAAGGTTACCCCATAATTCTTTTTACAAAAGGTTTCAATTTCTTCATTCGTTCCTGGTTCTTGCGATAAAAAATCATTCGCTGGAAAGCCTACTATTACGAAGTTTTTGTCTTTATACTTTTCATACAAAGCCTCTAATTTTTCGTATTGAGGCGTCAAACCACATTTGGATGCAGTGTTAACAATCATGATTTTCTTACCTTTTAAATCGGCAAAATCGAAGTCTTTTCCGTTTATGTCCTTTACCTTGAACTGATAAATCGTTTCTTTTTTGTCAGAACAAGCAACTGACATAATTGCACCTAAAGCAAGCATAATCATTAGTTTCATATTTTTTCTTTTTACAACAAACGCAAATCTTAAAATGTTCGGAACATTTTTTGCTAATTTACGAATAAGAAAACATGCACAAAATTATCCTTTTTATTTTCCTTTGTGGAGCACTTTCCTCGGGTGCGCAAATGCGAATTACGGGAACGTATCAAGGATTAATTGTCCCCAAACAACAAAGTTGGAAAGAAGCTCAACCCCTCTTTTTTTCAATAACGGTCATCAATAACCTCATCGATGGAAGTGTACGGTATGAATACGTCAATACCAATGACTTTTATATATTGAAAGTAAATGGAACTTTGAACGGAACGTATTTACAACTCACCGAAACACGCTTAGTGAAAGAAAGTCGAAAAGGAACGTTTACTTCCACGAAAACCCACCAACTGAACTACAATGAAAACAATGGTTATTTCGAAGGTTTTTCTGTCAATCCCAAAACGAAAGACAGTTCGCGTATCGTTGTTTACAAATCATCCATAGAGTTTAACGAAAAAGCTTCTCCACTTATCACACATAGTTGGGTTACGCGATTCATCAACGATATGGAAAATCATCTTTCTTCGCCGGAGAAACGTTTGGAAGAATTGCGCAAATTCAAGTTTCAACCGATTTATTTCGATTACGACAAAAGCAATCTTAAAACGGAATACGAAGCGTACTTACTTTCCGTCATTAAAATGGTGAAAAGTCATTCAGATATTCGTATCAAAATCATTGGTCACACCGACGCGGACGGATCGAATCAATACAACCTTGAACTATCCAAAAAACGCGCAGAAAGTATCATACAATTTCTTGAGAAAAACGGCTTGCCTCGTGACCGAGTGGTTATTGATTTTAAAGGTGAAAAACAACCTGTTGATTCAAATAAAACCGAAGAAGGAAAACGCAAAAACCGTAGGGTCGATTTTGATTTTGTTTGAGAATTAAATTATCTCTGACAACTCAACATACGTTTCTGCAAACATTTTCACAATCTCTCTTTCGCGTCTTTCAATATCTAAACTCAAATTATTGATTAACAAATATGCGCTTATCCTATTATATTCATAATGAGTAAACGTCTTATTCCCAATAAGAGAATTAACTATTTCTTTATAAACACGAAATCTTTGATTGTTTTCATAATCTTCGATTCTTCTGGATCTTAAGTCTATTGACCTTGCTCCTGTGAATGCAAAAGAAGCATCTGGATACTTTTCAAGCAAGATAGGAATTACTTTTGCGATTGTTACAAAAATATTATATACGTCGCCCTTGTTCGTGATTTTAGAGTATTTATAATCACTTTTTGCTTGTTGCTTACAGTAAAATTTGACGGCAAAAACATTGTTTGTATGCAATTCTGCTCTTAAAATGTAAACCATACCATTTATGGATGATTTAAACTTATAGATGTAAGTTAGAATATGTTTTGATTCGTCTTTTGATTTACGAATTTGAACAAAATTCAAATCATATCCTTTAGAATTAATTATCAAGGAATGAGATAGTTTTGCGTTCTATCTTTATTTATTTCTTTTTTCAAAATCAAATTTTCCACCTTTCTACCTTTTGTAGATACTTCATCTAAAACAATTGGTTTAGCTTGACTAAGAGGCATCCAATTCAATCTTATACCTTTACTTTTAACCGGTTTCATACCACAAATATCTAACAAAAAAATGGAAAAGCGAATTGCACCTCACTTTTCCATTATCAAAAATTATAATAAAATCTTACTTCAACGAAGTCAATTTTTCTTCTAATAAAGCGATTTTCGCCAGCGCATCTGCTTCTTTCTTACGCTCATTAGCAATAACTGCTTCTGGTGCTCCACTCACAAAACGCTCATTGGACAACTTGCTTTGAACACTTTTCAAAAAGCCTTTTGTATAGTTTAAATCTTCAGTGATTTTTGTTTTCTCTGCTTCCACATCGATGGAATCTCCAAACGGAATGAAATACTCATTTCCAGAAACAATGAACGAGTTGGAATTAGCCACTTTATCACTTACCGTTTCAAACACCGATAAATTACCCAATTTTAAAATCACCGCGTCAAAAGCACTTGCATACGTTGCCGATTTACGCACAAACAAATCCATTTTTACCTTATTCGCAATGTTGTTGTTTTTACGCACGTTACGAATGCCTGTAATTACTTCCTCTGCAATGGTAAATTCTTTCAAAAATGCTTCATCAAATCCTGTTGTTTTTGGCCATTCTGCCACAATAATATCCTCGTCTCTTTCACGCAATAAATGCCACAATTCTTCTGCTACAAAAGGCGTGAACGGTTGCATCAACTTCAAGATTTCTTCAAAGAAACCTTTAGTTGCTTCTAAGGTCTTTTTATCGATTGGTTGCTCGTAACCAGGCTTCACCATTTCCAAGTACCACGAACAGAAATCATCCCACACCAATTTGTAAATCGCCATCAATGCTTCTGAAATACGGAATTTGTCAAACAAATCGTTGATTTCTACCAATACTTGTTGGAAGCGGTTGTGAAACCATTGAATAGCTACTTCTGCCGACTTCGGTTGTTCGAAATCTCTAACTTCCCACGATGCTACCAAACGATATGCATTCCACACTTTGTTGGTGAAATTACGTCCTTGCTCACATTGCGAACTATCAAACGGTAAATCATTTCCGGCAGGTGATGAAATCAAAATCCCAACACGTACACCGTCTGCACCGTATTTATTTATCAAATCAATTGGGTCTGGTGAATTCCCCAATGACTTAGACATTTTACGACCTAATTTATCGCGAACAATTCCTGTGTAATACACATTTTTGAAAGGTAAATCACCCAAATATTCGTAACCAGCGATGATCATTCTTGCTACCCAAAAGAACATAATTTCGGGCGCTGTCACTAAATCATTCGTTGGATAATAGTATTTTATTTCTTCGTTGTTGGGTTGAGTTAAGCCATTGAATACCGAAATCGGCCATAACCAGCTAGAAAACCATGTGTCCAATACATCTTCGTCTTGACGCAATGCACTGATTTCAATCGTTTTTCCTGCTTGTTGGGTTGCCAATGCTGCCGCTTCTTCAGCTGTTTTCGCTACAACAAAATCATTACTTCCCGGACCAAAATACCAAGCTGGGATGCGATGTCCCCACCATAATTGACGAGAAATACACCAATCTTTCACGTTTTCCATCCAATGGCGGTACGTGTTTTTGAACTTCTCAGGATGAAATTGAATATTTCCATTCATTACATTGTCCAAAGCAGGCTGCGCCAATTCTTTCATCGAAACAAACCATTGCAAGGACAATTTAGGTTCAATTACCGCATTTGTACGTTCCGAAAAACCAACTTTATTTAAGTGGTCTTCAGTTTTAACCAAATAGCCTTTTTCATCCAATTCTTTCTCAATCGCTTTTCGCACTTCAAAACGATCCATGCCTGCATAATGCAAACCACTTTCGTTCAAAGTTCCGTTATCATTGAAAACATCTATTGTTTCTAAGTTGTATTTTCTTCCTAATTCGTAGTCATTAATATCGTGTGCAGGCGTTACTTTCAAACAACCAGTTCCAAATTCCATATCAACATATTCATCCGCAATAATTGGAATTTCACGATTGGTTAAAGGAACAATGGCTTTTTTTCCTTGTAAATGCGCATAACGAGCATCGTTTGGATTGACACAAATCGCAGTATCGCCCAAAATGGTTTCAGGTCGTGTGGTAGCAATTGTCAACCACTCATCTTCTGTTCCTGCAACTTTATAACGCACATAAAACAAGCGAGAGTTCACCTCTTTGTATAAAACTTCTTCATCGGAAACGGCAGTCAACGCTTCTGGATCCCAATTGACCATTCGAACACCGCGATAGATTTTTCCCTTTTTGTGTAAATCAATAAAAACATCAATTACTGACTCAGAATATTCGGGGTCCATCGTGAAGTGTGTGCGCTCCCAATCACAAGATGCTCCCAATTTCTTCAATTGCTCTAAAATGATTCCACCATGCTTATCTTTCCATTCGAAAGCATGTTTCAAAAATTCATCGCGCGTTAAATCCGATTTCTTGATGCCTTCTGCAC
>CAZHPL010000181.1:5254-6418 GCA_964534495.1 uncultured Lishizhenia sp. | reverse complement strand
ATCCAAGATATTACCACCTGGCGCCGCTTCTACCCAGAACACTTTCCACACCCTTCTGGATCGTCCAATGAACTTGCAATTGCAGCTTGTTCTTCCTCTACAAGTTGAGCACTTGGTTCTACTTCCACATTTTTCTCAACAGTAAACTTGATAGCATCCGTTGCTGCTTTCGTGCGTAAGTAGTACATTCCTGTTTTCAATCCTTTTTCCCATCCGTAAAAATGCATGGAAGTTAATTTTCCGAAGTTTGCATTTTCCATGAAGATATTCAAGGACTGACTTTGGCAAATATAAGCTCCGCGATCTGCTGCTTGGTCAATGATTGCTTTTTGTGAAATTTCCCACGCTGTTTTATACAAGTCTTTCATGCGTTGTGGAATCTCTTGAATGTTTTGAATAGACCCGTTCGCAGAAATGATTTTCGTACGCATGTCTTTGTTCCACAAACCTTCTCTAACCAAGTCTTTCAATAAGTGTTTGTTAACGATGATGAATTCACCTGACAACACTCTTCTTGTGTAGATATTGGATGTATATGGCTCAAAACATTCGTTGTTTCCTAAAATCTGAGCCGTTGAAGCTGTTGGCATTGGAGCAAGCAATAAAGAGTTGCGAACACCATGTTTTACTACTTCTTCTTTTAATGTTTTCCAATCCCAACGGTTTGTTGGAGTAACTCCCCACATATCAAATTGGAAGATTCCTTTTGATACAGGTGAACCTTCGAATGTTTCGTATGGACCTTCTTTCTTAGACAAATCTTTAGACGCACACATGGAAGCATAATAAATCGTTTCAAAGATTTCGCTGTTCAATGCTCTTGCTTCTTGTGATTCAAACGGATAACCCAACATGATAAACGCATCGGCTAATCCTTGAACACCCAATCCAATTGGACGGTGGCGCAAGTTTGATTTTTTAGCTTCTGGAACTGGGTAATAGTTTTCGTCAATAATTCGGTTCAAGTTCAAGGTTGCTTGATACGTAACTTCGAACAATTTGTCATGATCAAATCTTCCGTCTTCTGTTACATATTTCGGTAAAGCCAAGGAAGCTAAGTTACATACCGCCACTTCGTCTGGAGCCGTGTATTCAATAATTTCTGTACACAAGTTTGAAGACTTAATTGTACCTAAATTTTGCTGATTTGATTTTGCATTTGCA
>CAZHPL010000181.1:0-5244 GCA_964534495.1 uncultured Lishizhenia sp. | reverse complement strand
TTAGCTGCGTCTTTGTACAACATATACGGTGTTCCTGTCTCAATTTGAGATTCAAGAATTTTGAACCATAAATCTTGTGCTTTAATCGTTTTTCTTCCTTTACCCGCGGCTTCGTAAGTTGTATATAATTCTTCGAATTCAGCGCTGTGTGTATCCGATAAACCTGGACACTCATGCGGACACATTAAAGTCCACTCGCCGTTTTCTTTAACTCGTTTCATGAATAAATCTGGAATCCAAAGTGCATAGAACAAATCACGTGCACGAGATTCTTCTTTACCATGATTTTTCTTCAAGTCTAAGAAATCAAAAATATCTGCATTCCAAGGCTCAATGTACATCGCGAAAGAGCCTTTTCTTTTTCCTCCTCCTTGGTCAACGTATCGTGCTGTATCATTGAAAACGCGAAGCATTGGCACAATTCCATTTGATGTTCCGTTTGTTCCTTTGATGTAAGAACCTGTTGCACGCACATCGTGAATAGCTAGTCCAATTCCACCTGCTGATTGCGAAATTTGCGCACATGATTTCAATGTGTCGTAAATTCCGCCAATGCTATCTTCTTTCATCGTTAACAAGAAACAAGAAGACATTTGAGGTTTTGGAGTTCCAGAATTGAACAAAGTTGGAGTAGCGTGTGTGAACCATCCGTCTGACATCAAATCGTATGTTTTAATCGCAGACTTAATGTCGTGTTTGTGAATACCCAAAGCAACACGTAGTAACATTTGCTGTGGACGTTCGGCGATTTTACCATTTAATTTCATCAAATACGAACGTGTCAATGTTTTGAAACCGAAGTAATCATAACGGAAATCACGGTCGTAAATGATACTAGAATCTAATAATTCTTTGTTTTCTTGAATAACATTGTACACATCTTCAGCCACCAATGAAGCTTTTTGTCCTGTTTTTGGATCAATGTAATGGTACATGTCATACATTACTTCTGAAAACAATTTTTTTGTTTCCTTGTGAAGATTTGAAACAGCGATACGCGATGCCAACAATGCGTAGTCTGGATGGTCAATGGTTTTAGCGGCTGCAACTTCTGCAGCCAAGTTGTCTAAATCGGTAGTTGAAACACCATCGTAAATACCTTCGATTACTTTCATGGCAACTGCTTCCGGGGAAACAAGCGGGTCCAATCCGTAACACATTTTTACAATGCGTGCTGTGATTTTGTCAAATTTCACAGACTCTTTTCTACCATCTCTTTTTACTACGTACATTTTGTTAATGAGGTATTAAATAATTAAAAATCTTCGTCTAAGCTGAATGTTTGGTTTTCTTTTCCTGCCAAAACACCTGCTTTTTGATATTCCCCTACTCGTTTCTCAAAAAAGTTTGATTTTCCTTGAATGGAAATCATTTCCATAAAGTCAAATGGATTCGTTGCGTTGTATACTCGTTCATTTCCAAGTTCTACTAAAAGTCGATCCGCAACAAATTCAATGTATTGGCTCATTAAATCGCTGTTCATTCCAATCAATTTAACAGGCAAAGCATCAATAATGAATTCCTTCTCGATTGCAACAGCATCCATGATAATGTCACGCACTTTCTCTTTCGGCAAACGATTCACCAAGTGGCGTGTGTACAACAAACAAGCGAAATCACAGTGAAGACCTTCGTCTCTTGAAATCAACTCGTTTGAAAACGAAAGCCCTGGCATCAATCCTCTTTTCTTTAACCAGAAAATAGAACAAAATGAACCTGAAAAGAAAATTCCTTCAACAGCAGCAAAAGCAACAAGTCGTTCAGCAAAAGATCCTTTTTCAATCCATCTTAACGCCCAATCTGCTTTCTTTCTAACACAGTCTAGGGTGTCAATTGCATTAAATAAATAATTTTTCTCCGCTGAATCTTTGATATACGTATCAATCAACAACGAATACGTTTCGGAGTGAATGTTTTCAATCGCCACTTGAAATCCGTAAAAGAATTTCGCTTCTGTGTATTGAACTTCTGAAAGAAAGTTTTCAGCTAAATTTTCGTTAACAATTCCATCTGATGCGGCAAAAAAGGCCAAAACATGTTTCACAAAGTGGCGCTCATCATCATTTAATTTGGTTTCCCAATCGATAATATCAGCCGCTAAATCAATCTCTTCTGCCGTCCAAAAACTTGCCTCTGCCTTTTTGTAGAAGTTCCAAATATCATCATGCTGTATTGGAAACAGTACGAATCGTCCGTTGTTTGCTTCTAAAATGGGTTCTTTATGCTCTGCCATGTTCAATTCTCTTTGTTGTTATGTTGTATGGACAGTTTGTCCACCGGTTTTGTTTGCTCCGGCCTGCGTTTTTGTCCCAATCAATTGATTTTCAGTATTTTTTTGTTATAAAAACAAATCCTGAGCTTCGTTTTCTGTTTGGTTTTCGGCCTACAAAATTTGTCAAAAATCCCTCTCCAATCAAGTTAAAGAAATTAACATCTGGTTAATCTTTTTCAACACTCATTCGGAAACCTTTCATTGACACTACATTCAGCGATTTTCAACATAGAAACTAAAGATATCCACATTGAAATTCATTGTTTTTTGATAAAAATTGACACAACTTTTTCTTGTTTCTGTGTCTTTTTTTGCTATCAAAGAATCAACCATAAAATTAGGAAAGCGGTACATTTTTTTTAGTAATTTTCGCAAGTCGTTTTGAACAGCTTTTTGTTCAAATAGCAGGAAAAACAATGCAGGTAAAGAAAAGCGGATTTGTTAAAAATTTTTGGCTGTTTACAGACGGTTTTTGGCATTTGGTTTTTCCCGAAACTTGCACAGCCTGCGGTACAGAATTAACACAAAAAGAGGAACACGTTTGCTTCGCTTGTTGGGATAAAATTCATTTTACGTATTTCGAGGGCTATCAAGAACCAAGTCCTTTAGACAAGCTGTTTTGGGGTCGCGTTCAGCTTCATGCCACTTTTGCTTTGTTTTACTTTAGTCAAGTGAGGACCACTCAACATTTGTTGCATGCTTTGAAATACCAACACAAACCAGCTGTTGGTGTTTATTTGGGAAAGGAAGCTGCGTATCGGATTCAAAAAATGAAATCGTTCTCAGATTTAGATGCTTTGATTCCGGTTCCGATTCACGCTAAAAAAGCATTTATTCGAGGCTACAACCAAAGTGAACGAATCGCAAAAGGACTGTCGCTTGTTTTAAATATCCCGATTGCGAGTCATAATGTGGGGAAAACCAAACACACGGAAAGTCAGACCAAAAAAAACGAATTTGAGCGTTGGGAAAACGTTCGTTCGATTTTTAGTGTGAGTGGCGATTTGTCTAACTACAAACACGTTGCGATTGTGGACGATGTGGTTACTACAGGTTCAACGATTGAGGCTTTGGTGCAAGAAATCCAAGGGGCATATCCAACATTGCGGATTAGTATAATAAGCTTAGCTTTGGCGCGTCAATTATGAAAAAGATACTGGTTGTTGGTGGTGGGTTGGCAGGAAGTTCGCTGGCCTTCCGATTAGAAGAAGAAGGAATAGACGTAAACGTTTTGGATAGCGGTGTCAATCACTCTACGGCTATTGCGGCGGGAATGGTCAATCCGATGGTTTTTCGTCGCATGAATAAATCGTGGCGTTTAGATGAATTCATGGCAGAAGCAAAAATTTTTTATCAAGCACTTGAACAGAAATTTAAGACTTCCTTTTTCCATCCCATAACCATTCGAAGAATGTTCTCTTCCGAACAAGAACGCGATTTTTGGTTGCAACGTCAAGCATTAGAGGAATATCAAGATTATTTGGAAACAGTAACTTCAGAAGACGAACAGTATACCCTTGCTAAAAATGATTTTGGTTCTGGACGCGTGAAGAATGCCTTTTGGGTACATGCCTTTTCGTTTTATGAAGGCTGTTTGAGTTATTTCGAAACCAAAGGTGCTTTGATGAAAGAAACCTTTGACTTAGCTGAATTTAATGCACAAACAGGAGAATACAAAGGTGTAGTTTATGACGCAGTAGTTTTTGCAACGGGATATCGAAATCCTGAAACGCCTTTTTTTCAAAACATTCCCGTTGAACAAACCAAAGGACAAGTTTTGACCATTCGTTGCAACGAAATTCCTGAAAACGAATCGTTGAATAGAAAGTGTTTTGTGTTGCCCATTGGAGAACATACTTTTCGGGTTGGAGCAACGTATGAATGGAAAAACGCAGATTTATCTGTAAGTGAAGAAGGATTTCAATTGTTGGAAAATAACCTGCGTTTTCTAAGTGATGCACCATTTGAATTGGTGGAACAACTTGCGGGTATTCGTCCGACATCGAAAGACCGTAGACCCTTTATGGGCAAACATCCTGACTTTGATAAGCTCTATATTTTTAATGGTTTAGGAACAAAAGGATATATGATGGCGCCATTGCTGTCAAAAGAAATGGCAAATTATATTTTATACAAAAAAGCACTTCACCCCGAAACGGATTTAGCGCGCTTGTGAAATAAGCATCTCTTCTTCAGATTAAAATAATTCATTTATTTTTGAGCAAACTAAATTTATTTTAATGGATACAATCGATCAAAATGTAGCTGGAAGCCTACACATCTCGTCTTCAATCAGTACTTTTTTAACAACAACATACAAATGGACAAAGTTCTTGTCTATATTGGGCTTTGTGATGCTTGGTTTGATGGGACTAGGCGGACTAGGTTTGATTGTTTCAGGAGCAAGCATACCTGGTAGTGCCGCACCCGCAGCGCTTATGGGTGTGATCTATATCGCTATGTGTGCCATATATTTTTTTCCAACACTTTACTTATATAATTTCTCGGTTAAAATGAAAACCGCATTAACGGCTAGTTCACAAGATGAGTTGGAGGCCTCATTTGAGAACCTAAAATCTTTGTTTAAATTCATCGGAATATTGACCATAGTAATGATTGCTCTTTACATTCTGATTATAATTTTTGGAATTATTGCCGCAGGAGTAGCGCTTTCAATGATGCGTTAATCAATAATTCACACACAACATTAGAGGGAAAGTTCGCTTTCCCTTTTTTTGTTCACTATATTTGCAATCCTATGAAGAATATTCGTAATTTCTGCATTATTGCACACATTGACCACGGGAAAAGTACGCTGGCCGACCGTCTATTGCAAACGACTGGAACCATTTCTGATCGTGAAATGCAAGCGCAGGCGCTAGACGACATGGACCTAGAAAGAGAACGTGGTATTACCATTAAAAGTCACGCCATTCAGATGAATTATCGTCATGAAGGTCAAGATTATATTT
>CAZHPL010000180.1:4493-6425 GCA_964534495.1 uncultured Lishizhenia sp. | reverse complement strand
AAAAAGATGTACTCTCATTAAGCGTGTTTAATGGTGCCGATTGGGTTGATAATAGTTCTTCATTTGATGTGCCATCTTTTGGAGGCGACGATTCAAAAAGTTTCAGTTCATCTACAACAGACTTAACAAATTATGGCAACATTGGAACTAGTTTACGGTGGTCACGGATTTGGAAAGAAGGAATTTATTCTAACACAGTTACTAGTTTCTCCAATTATTACAGCAATCGTGATCGAACTCAAGACCGCGTTATGACCGATGATGATGGAAATGAAACTACTTCTGTATCAGGAATTCAGGAGACAAACAATCTAAAAGACTACAGTCTGAAATCTGATATTAACATTGATTTACCAGCGTCAAACAAACTTCAAATTGGTTTTTTTGCAACAGTTTTTGATATCGATTATCGTTACCGTCAAGGGGATACCTTAGACGTTTTAAATAAAAGTAATTTATCAATGTTAACAGGGCTATATCTTCAAGATAAATGGTCGTTGTTCAAAGAAAAGTTACAGATTACAGGTGGCTTGCGCTCATCATATTTTGCTCAAACTGGTAAAATTTACAATGAGCCACGACTTTCTCTTTCATGGAAAATCAATTCCAATTTCACTTTTGTTGCCGCCACTGGTAAATATTATCAATTCGTTAATAGGGTAACTAGAGAAGACATTTTGTCGGGTTCAAAAGACTTTTGGTTATTATCAGATGGGAGTAGTGTTCCTGTAAGTTCATCCGAACATTTCATTTCAGGTTTATCTTATTCCAATAGCAATTACTTATTCAGTGTTGAAGGATATTGGAAAAATTTATATGACATTACAGAATATTCTTTGCGATTTAATCCTAGCCCCATGGGAACCAATTACGATGAAAATTTCTTTACGGGATCTGGTCAATCAAGAGGAATTGAATTTTTAGCGCAAAAAAAATCAGGAAACTTTAATGGATGGGCAAGTTATACACTTGGTCAAGCAAGAAATAAATTTTCAATTTATTCAGACACCTATTTTTCAGCTAATCAAGATGTCACACATGAATTTAAAGCCGTTGCAATGTATCGTTATAAACGCTGGGATTTTTCAGCTACTTGGGTTTATGCTACGGGAAGACCCTATACAGCGCCAAGTGGAGCTTATAGTGTAACGCTTTTAGATGGAAACACAACGGATTATTTTACCGTTACAACCAAAAACGGTCTTCGTTTACCTGATTATCATCGCGGTGATATTTCGGTCACGTACAAATTGATTTCGGGTTATAAAGGTGTTCGTAAGCGTAGAGAAATTGGCTACATTGGATTCTCCATTTTCAATGTCTATAATCGCAAGAATGTTTGGTATAAGCAATACACAATTGCCGACGACACCGTAATTGAAACCAATGTGAATTACATGGGAATAACTCCCAATTTAACCTTATCCTTTAAATTAAGATGATGAAAATGAAGTATTTAGTAATATTAATAGGCTTGAATTCATTGCTGATTTTTTCCTGTAAAAAAGAAAGTTCATCCTTTACAGATACCCCTATTATCGAGGCGTATCTAGTTCCTGGCAATTGTTTTTCCATTTTAGTAAAACGTCAAATTCCATTTGCTGAATCTGTAACGTATTCATCAGATGATTTGGATGAATTAACAATTATAGTAAACTTAAATGGCACAAATTACACTTTAGACGGAATAGGTGATGGAATTTATGTCGATAGCTCGCTAATCGTTCAAGAAGGGGATGCTTATACAATTCATTTTCAATTTAATAACAAGGCTGTTTCTGCCTATACTTACGTCCCAAGTAAACCAATAGGATTGTCTCAAAGTGAAACTAATATTTACTTAACGCAAATAGATTCAACAACAGGGCCTGGAATGGGAGGAACGATGCCTGACCCAATTGAAATAACTTGGGAAAATAACGACTTATCCTA
>CAZHPL010000180.1:3505-4482 GCA_964534495.1 uncultured Lishizhenia sp. | reverse complement strand
TGACGCACCACCACCACATCTTTTTAGAAAGTCTCCGACAAACAGCAGTTCAGATATTTTGAATTCACGTGATTTTGAGTATTTTGGCACCTATCGAATCATTGTTTACCATGTTTTGCCCGATTATGCTTCGTTATATGATCAAACAGGTAGTAGCTCACAAAACTTAAGTAATCCTTCAACCAGCATTACCAATGGTTATGGAATCTTTACTGGACTAAATGCAGATACCGTTTATATTGAAGTGAAAAAACAATAATAAATTACAATATACTGAAAACATAGTAAAATGACAGATATATCGATTGTTTAAACTGTAAAAAGTAAGATCTGAAAATTAAAACAATGAAGTCCTTCAACTCAAAATATCGTCTTTAATAATCCACTAATTACTTTTTCAAATATTTTTTTTCGCAAAAATCAATATATTTACTCATGCGATTTTACCCATAAAATGATAAAAATTAATTTCAATTAAAAGTTTAACCAAATGACTTCATCTGTTACATTATCAACTATATACAATTGTTCATTAGAGCGAGCTTTCAAAACACCGATGTTATGTGATGTTGCAAAAGTTCATACCGGATTATGGGTTATGCCAGCCGTCACACATTGTACCGAAGATGAAAACTGGGGTAAAGTAGGAAGTACCAAACGCGTTTTTGTAGCTAAATCCATGACGCAAAAAGGGGGAGAAGCTTCCATCGATAAAGTACTCGAACGCGTTGAAAACGATTATTGGAGAATCGAAGTTTCTGACTTTAAATCTTGGATGTTAAGCTTTTACAAGTTTGAAGGTACGTGGAAAACCACTGAACTTGCGCCCAACTCTATTCGCATTGATTATTCTTACACGATGTATTCCAGTAACCCTATTTTGTATCCTTTCAATTGGCTGTTTACCAAATTCTTTTGGAAAAAATACATGCAACAAGTATTTGAAAGTATCCGAAAGATGGCATAAGGAAATGAAC
>CAZHPL010000180.1:3131-3495 GCA_964534495.1 uncultured Lishizhenia sp. | reverse complement strand
CTTTTATACGAATTAGTCACATTTTCCGTTCGGTTCACATACTGCACCTTGGTTTCCGATAGTTGTGTTTGCTGGCAATTCATTCAGTAATTCTTGCAAAGCACCTTTAAATACGGAATCATCTTGAGCACCTGATATACTGTATTTATTGTTTAATATGAAAAAGGGGACACCTCGAATTCCTATTTTGGAAGCAATTTGAATATCTTCCATTACTTCATTTTTATAGGCATTACTCGCTAAAATTGTAGCCGCTTCATTTTTGTTTAGTCCCACATTTTCAACAATTTGCAGTACATTTTCATTTTTTGATAAATCCACTCCATCCGTAAAATAGGCTTTCATCATGGCAGCTTTTAATTCA
>CAZHPL010000180.1:0-3121 GCA_964534495.1 uncultured Lishizhenia sp. | reverse complement strand
TTATTCAATCTATTCAAAAAGCGTAATCAATATAATAATAAGTAAAATAAAATTGATTGTGATTAGATTTGAAAAATTGAACTTATCTGAAGTTTTGTCTATGTCACTTTCATACGAAGTAAGACTAGCAGCTTTTAATTCAGTTGATTTATTGAATTGTGCACTCCATTGCCAAAGTCGATGCACATCCATCGTGTTGAAGCTTAAACTTTTATCGAATTGAAAATCAACCCCGTATTGTTTAGCCTGTGTTGTTAATTGCGCTTGAATGGCGTTGATTTGATCCATCGGATAACCTTTTCTTTGTGCTAAATAATCAGCAGCTGGAATGGAAACTCCTGTCGGGAAATCAGGATCCAATTGAAAACTGTGCCAATTGATTTGCACTTTATCGTTTGCGTGTAAATCGGTGATTGCTTTTTCTAATTTCGCTTTTCCGATGTAGCAAAAAGGGCATACAATATCACTCCAAATATCTACTGTAACTACGTTTTTATTCATGTTTTCATTGTTTTGTTGGCTCCAACACCATCCATTTATGACCATAAAAAGTGTTAGAACACTTGTTTTCATTATTTTAATATTACTTTTTCAACTTCAATTTCAAAGTCGCATTTCATCAGAATCGATTGCATGTCTTTAAAGTTAAAAACTTGTCCCTTTTCTCTGATTTCAGTATTATTTTCAGGATTTAATACAACATACGACCAGCCTGGTTTTTGAGCCTCACTTTGAAATAGAATGCCATCATCCGGTTGATTTAAATCAGGACTTGCATAAGCTGCTGTAAAACCATAATTAACATCTACTGCCGGTGACCAGATTGCATCATTAACGGTTTGTGAAACAAGTGAATAAACTTGTTGTTCCAAAGCTCTTGCACGCGCTCCAATATGCACACGACTTGCTCCTTTTAGTGTTTCAGTACAAGAGGGGGCGACAATAATTTGTGCTCCATTGGCAGCAAGTAAAGCTGAACCAATCGGAAATTCAATGTCGTAGCATATCTGAATGCCAAATTTTTTTCCTCTGCATTCAAAAACGCGTAAAATCTTTTCACCACTTTCAATTCCCCATTCTTCCTTTTCAAAGCGGGTCATGAAAAATTTATCTTGATAACTTTCTGAATAAGGTGAAAAAACAAAACTTCGATTGACAAATCCATTTTCTGTTTTTACAGGAAAGCTTGGTGCAACGATTACACAGTCTAATCTTTCAGACAATCGACTAAAATGCGCTCTAAAATCCAATAAGAAATCTTGCATGGCTTCAATGGATTTCTTTAAATCGGAACGTTTTTCTTCTGGTAAAAGCGATGCCAATTCCATACTTCCATATTCGGGAAAGACCAGTAAATCAGCATGTGCTAAACAAGCTTCTTTGACCCACTTTTTAGTGTGTTCTTTCCATTCATCAAAGCTTTCGAAAAAGCCAATTGGATATTGAGCAAGTGCAACTTTTACGACCATTTTCTTAACCAAAATTCAAGTTCCTTTTCTGTTTCAAGTACTTGATTTCTATCCAACCAAGACATTTTACAGATTAAATCACTGTTTCGAATATACTGTCTTTTTTTCCAAAAAAGCTCATTACTTCTGTAATCTCTAGGTTTTAATGCATGATTTTCAGGTCGGACAACCGAACAAAAAGCAGTGATTGGAAACTTATTTGTCCTTGCAAATGCCTCTCTTTCATCAAAAAACAAGTGACCAAAACCTTGACCTCTATAGGCTTGTAAGAGAATGCTTTCGCCAAAGTAAAATACATCATTGATGTCAATTCCAGCATCTAAAAACGGTTTTTTAATTTCCACACCTTCTTCTGCAAGCGGCAGACCCGTTGTGGCTCCTATTAATTCGTTGTTATCATAAAGCAAAAAAGCAAAACCCAATTTACTTTTGGTGTAAATTGAGAGATAGGCCTTTTCGTAATCCATGTTTCCTTCGTATAAATAGGGAAATTCATAAAAAACCTTCATTCGAAGTTCTCCTAATTCCTCAATGACGCAGGCAATTTCTTTTCCAATTCGCCTTTCTGATCTAATCATTTAATTTTGAAACTTGTTCGATCCAATCTTCTAGATTATAATAGGTTGTAACCCTTGTAATTCGCTCATTTTTTACTTCAAGAAATGCAGCGGCAGGTAAAATGTATTTTTGTCCATTTGCAATCGGAAGTCCCGGTTCACCTACTTTATACGTACCATGTACGATAAATTCTGCTGCAAAACGACCTTCTTTTTCACCTTCAAAAATGACAATATCTGCTAAGGTTTCAGCATAAGAATTGTCCATTTTCTGCATAAATTCTCTGAAAAGTTCTTTCCCAATTCTTGGTTTACCTTGATTAGGTTGATGCTCAATTTGTTCATCTAATAATTGAAACATACCATTCCAATCTCTTTGGTTAAAGGCTTGATAATAAGCTTTTATAATTTCTTTTCCTGTCATCTTATTTTCTTGTTTCTGCTATAAAACTTCGGTCACTAAATGCGGGTAACATCCCCTCATAGGTGTGACGGATATCATCTTTATCGTCAATCATTCCCATGGAATAAATAAGCGGAACATAATGGTCGGGAGTTGGTGCTGCCATTAATCCCAATTTGTGTTTTTTGTAATCAACAATAGCTTGCACATTTCGGTCGTCTACTTGCTTTTTTATGTAATCGTCAAATTCCTTGTCCCAACCGTAAATGGTTGTATCACCGTTGAACATACGTTTTGTAGCGTATTGCAAATTGTGTACGATAGCGCCACTTCCAATGATCAATATGCCTTTTTCACGGTATTTTTTGAGTTTTTGAGCCAATTGCAAATGATATTCTGGTTCAGCATAATAGTCAATGCTCAATTGGAAAACAGGCAAATCTGCTTCTGGTAATAAGTTTTTTAACATCGGCCAATTTCCATGGTCAAAACCCCAATCCGTCGTGGCAATAATTTCAGGATTTTCATTAGCAACCAAGCTCGCAAATTCAGGAGAACCGGGCGCATGATATTTTAGTTTTTCAGCATAATATTCGGGAGGAAACCCGTAATAATCAAAGATAGTTTCAGGGAATGGACTTTTATTTACAAACGTTCCTCGTGTACACCAATGTGCTGAAACGACCATCACC
>CAZHPL010000179.1:0-6430 GCA_964534495.1 uncultured Lishizhenia sp. | reverse complement strand
TAGGCTTAATGCGTTTTGCTAAAGTGAAAATATCTGGATAAGTATCGTAGTGGGAACCAATAAAACTGTTTTCCGTAAGTCCATGTTTTTCAGGCCAAACACCATGTAGAATCGTTGACCACCCCGGCACACTTACGGTATATGTTCCTCTATCCGTATGCAAATTATAATACGATTGCTGCATTACAGCATCCACTTCAGGCGTATTTGCAGCAAGTAATGCATCCGTTCTCACTCCATCCCAACCAACAAACAAAATTTTATGAACCGTTTCAGATCCTTGTTTACAGCTCGTTATGATTTCTTTTTTCGGATTAAACTTATCCTGACAACCTTGCAAAAACAATGTTGCAACAAAGAGAAATGAAAAGTATTTCATAGGATGGAATTTCAAATTTGAACCGAAATATACTTAAATTTTATGATTTATAATTAAGAAAAAATGTTGAAAAGTTGATAAAAGAAGCTTGATTTTCAAAGATTTATTTATTGAAGATTTGAAAATTATAGTTACATTGCAGAACAAACAAAGTAAGAACTTAATCCTTTTGCTATGAAAGAAAAGTTTGAGTTGGAATTTATGCTAAATTCTTCGCCGCGCGTTTTAGAAAACATGATTTGTACACCTAGTGGATTAAGCGAATGGTTCGCGGACGATGTGAATGTAACCGATGATATTTATACCTTTGAATGGGATGGTAGCGAAGAACAAGCGCGTCTAATTCATGGAAAAACGGGCACTAAAATTCGTTTTCAATGGCTTTCAGATGAAGAAGAAGGTTTAGATACGTTTTTCGAAATTGGCTATCACATTGACCCAATCACTTCTTCAGTTGCTCTCAGAATTACTGATTTTGCCTTACCTGAAGACAAAGAAAGTGCTCAATTACTGTGGGATCAGCAAGTACATGATTTGAAACGCTTATTAGGTGCCTAACGCCAAATAGCTTGAGTTTACTACCTTTGCAGAAAAGTATCGCACTTTGAAGCGCCTCTATTTATTCAGTATTCGTTCCTTCGCGGGTCCCTTTGTGATTACATTGGTGATTTCGATGTTTATACTTATACTTCAGTTTTTCTGGGTATATATCGACGATTTGATGGGAAAAGGAATCGGTGTCTTTGTTATTTTGGAATTGCTTTTTTACGTTTCTGCCAGTTTAATTCCACTTGCTTTACCGCTTGCCATTTTATTGTCTTCCTTAATGACTTTCGGAAATCTCTCTGAAAACAACGAGCTTACTGCTTTGAAATCCAGCGGACTTTCGCTGTATCGTATCATGCGACCACTCTTTGTTGTTGTGATAGTAATTGCCATTTCAACTTTCTATTTCGCGAATTATGTCATTCCAGTTGCGAACTTAAAATGGCATTCATTGATTTATGACATTCAAAATACTAAAATATCAACCGTTCTGACACCTGGCGTTTACACGAAAGACTTTGAAGGCTATGCAATAAAAGTGAAAAGTGGAAAAGATAGTGTTTATTACGATGTGACCATTCACGACCATACCATTCCCACGCAGATTCGAACCGTCAAAGCAAAATCGGCACGTGTTTACAAATCAGTGAATGGTCGATACTTGTTTTTTGATTTAAAACAAGGACGCATTTACGAAGAAATGAACATACAAAATCCTTTGTTTCTTCCCAATGGGCAATTGCAAAATCCAATGGTGGTCTCACGTCCAGATAGAATTTCAAATTTTGAACACGGCACTTATAAATTAAATTTATCAGGGTATACTTTCAACCGATCCGACGAGGATATTTTTACCGATAAATACGAAATGATGAACGTTTTTCAGATTCAGGACGCAATGGATTCTTTGGTAATAAAGCGAGATAAAATCCTTGAAACGTATACCAATTCTTTGAAAAATGAACATTATTTCTTTGGAAAAACACCTGTAAATGCGATGCCAACAGATGGATTTAAACAACCTACGCAAGCAAGAGCCATCGATTTTGACACCCTATCCGTTTTTGAACAAAAAAACACCGCCAACAATGTCGTATCCTACATGCGTAGAAGCAACCAATCCATTGAAAATCAAATCAATTTCATGAAAACCATCGCCAATGAATCTGCTTTATATTGGACAGAATTTCATCGGAAATTTGCTTTGACTTTCTCAATTATCGTTTTATTTTTTGTAGGCGCACCTTTAGGAGCCATCATCCGAAAAGGAGGATTTGGAGCACCTGTTGTCATTGCGGCAATTGTATTCATGATTTATTTTATTCTCACCAGTATTGGAGATAATTTAGCCAAAACATATACAGTTACACCTTTTTGGGGAATGTGGTTAGCAGCCTTATTCTTTACCCCAATTGCTCTATTAATTACTTATGCTGCAGCCAACGACTCTCAAGTGTTTAGCAAAGAAAGTTGGAGTAAACTGATCACAAAACTGAAGCGAAAATGAAGATTTTAATTATTGCTCATAAACCGCCTTTCCCAACGATTGACGGAGGCTGTGTGGCAGTTCGAAATCTATTACAGAACTTGATTCCTCTGACTGAAATTGAAAGTATAGATCACTTTTCACTCAGCACTCACAAACATCCTTTTGATGAAAATCAATTTCCAAAAGATTGGAAAAAGGTGCGTTTTTTACATCAAGAAATTGACACTCGCCTAAAACCATTTTCAGCTCTCAAAGCTTTGATTACAGGTAAATCCTATAATTTATCACGCTTTTATGATGATGCAGTTGAACAAACTTTACAAAAGCTCAAAGCTGAACAGCAATATGATTTTGTCTTTTTTGAAACACCTTATAGTGCTGTATATGCAAGCATTTTCCAAAAAAGCAAACGTATTTTACGAGCCCACAATTTGGAGTTTGAAATATGGAAAAATTTAGCCAAAAACGAAAACAATCCGTTAAAACGTTGGTATTTACAGCAACTTGCTACATCACTTGAGAAGGAAGAAAGGATGATTTTTCAGCAGATGGATTTTATTGCAACCTTATCCATTGATGACGAGCAAAAACTAAAAAAAATTACGACTACAAAAATCACACATATTCCTGTTTCAGCAACCATTCAAACGCCTATTGAACCTACAAACGTACCTGCATTTTGCTTTTTAGGAATCATGGATTGGACACCAAATGTAGAAGCCGTAAATTGGTTTTTAGAATCTATTTTTCCTGAAATCCTACTTAAAATTCCGCAAGCAACTTTCCATATTGCAGGAAAATACAGTGAGGGAAAAGTAGAATGGAAAAACAAAAAAAATGTGCAAGTCCATGGTTTTGTTCCAGACTTGGCGGAATTTATGCAAAACACAGGAATCTTTGTTGCCCCACTTTTATCGGGTTCAGGCGTTAAAATCAAAGTAATGGAAGCCATGAGTTTTGGAATGCCGTGTGTATTGACATCCAAAGGTGCAGAAGGTCTTATTTTACCTTCCAATTACACGATTTCAATGGATAAAGCTGGTTTTATTCAACAGTGCATTGATTTGTATGAATCTACCGAAAAAAGAACAGAATTGGGTAAACTAGGATGGCAGACCATGAACGCATTTTATGCAGCTGAGAAAGTTCAAGATGCTTTGAAAAACCTATTGGAAACCGAAATTTCAACGGCTATTTTGTCAAATAATCCGTAATATTGTTGACTACGGATTATGCTTGCACTTAAACTACTTTTCTGGACCTCGCTTTTTTTGATAAGTTATAATTATGTGCTATTTCCACTGATTGTCCAACGTTTAGCAAAGTCAAAAGCTCCCAACAATTTGATTTTTTTGGAAAGTGAATTACCTTCAATCAGCATTTTAATGGCGGCACACAACGAGGAAAAAGTCATTGAAGAAAAAATTCGTTCCATTTTTAACGCGCGCTATCCTCTAGAAAAAATTGAATTGCTCATCGGCTCTGATAATTCCACAGATGCTACGAATCAGATTGTTCAGCGTTTACAACAGGAATTTCCGCAGATAACATTATTTCCCTTTACCCATCGAACGGGGAAAATCGGTATCATTAATCAGCTTGCAAATAAAGCAAAATACGAGCTTTTTATACTGACCGATGCCAACGTAATGCTCAATCAGCACACGCTTTTCGAATTGGTCAAACACTTTAAAAATAAAGAAATTGGCTTGGTAGATTCGCGCATGACCAACTACAATCTTAAAAAAGACGGAATCAGTTTTCAAGAAAAAACCTACATTTCATTTGAAGGATTGACCAAAATGGCGGAAGGCAAACTGTGGGGAACGATGATGGGGCCTTTTGGTGGCTGTTTTGCCATGCGAAAATCCCTTTTCGAGCCCGTACCACTTCATTTTCTTGTTGACGATTTCTATTTGAACATGCTCGTTTTATCCAAAAACAAAAAATGCATCAACGAACCTTTAGCTGTTGTATATGAGGATGTTTCCAATCAAATGGGAATTGAATTTCGTCGTAAAAAGCGCATATCAGCAGGGAATTTTCAGAACTTGTTTCATTTGTCGCGGTTATTGCTTCGCTTTGACAGCGTTGGAAAACGCCCTTTTTACTTCTCATCATGTTGGGTGTACTTCCCTTTCTTTGGCAACAAAGCAAAATATACCAAATTTTGTTACTTTTCATTGGCTTGTTGGGGATAATTGTAGCGATAGAATTGCTCCTTTCTCGACTCAAAATCAACCTAGGTCCTTTGCGATTCTTAACCCATTTTGCAGCCATGAACCTCGCATTATTGGCTGGCTTTTTTCAGTTTTGCGGCGGTATACAATCGAGTATTTGGAACCCAACCGAACGTCATCAGTAATGCAACCACTTCTGTTTTTTCAATAGATTGCAGGAAAACAAATTGATTTAATAAAATCGTTTTTTATTTGGCGCCTATTCCTGCTGTTCGCTGTATCTCCGACTTTCTATTACCTGCGCACAACTCTCACGCTAAAAAGCCGGAGGATGCCGCTACTATCAGGGGCGTGGATTAACTTTATAAAAGCAAGTTTTTTAGTACTAATCGAACAGAGAAGGAATGTGTTAAGTATGGTGTGAGAGCAGCAGTACAATTTATCTTTTAAGCTGGTAATAAATGTAAGTGTTCAACATTGGCATATAAAAACAACTATTGTCGGATGAATTTGTAATTAGTGACTGTCTAGGGTCATTAGCAGCCGTTATGGTATTTATTCCTTATATCCAACCCTGCAAGTTATGTAGACTTTATTTTTTAATGTAACCTGTTTTTTCGTCATTAACACACAAGTTCGATATTGTGTTTATATATATTGTTGATACAATTCTATAACCTTTATTTTCAATTCTAAAATATAATTTATCGGAGTACAAAAAAAATCATACTTAATTACTTCAGCATCTTTGGTAATAAATATAAATGTGTTCGGAGTTAAAGTTTCTATAATTATCAAATTCTTTGATTGACTTTTTAATTTAATTTCTGTGTTTTCATCAAGATTAGAATAAATTTTACACTTATAATTGACTTTTATCAATGTTATTCCCGAACTACTTATGCCGTTTATTTTTTTCAGTTCCTTATCAAACAAATTGATTCTAAAAGATGAATTTCTTGAAAAAAAATTCCTTTGGAAATCATTTATTATTTTATGGTAGGACAAAACTTTAATGTCTGGCGTTTTCTTTTTATTGTAAGAGCAGGAACAAATCACATTAAAAATTATTAAACTACTTATTAAGTATTTTCGCATTTTATTTAATTTATATATGAACATTATCGTTTTTATAGGTAAACCTACCATTTGTTCGCGATAATTGTTTTTCGACTTAATATTTTAAACATTCTATTTCCTGGAGTTGAAAAAGCACTTCTTTCTTTTCTTTTGGTATCAAATGAACAACTGCGTTTTAATCCATTTTCAGAACTAATTAGTGTCATAGTTAAACTTTCTCCATTATAATAATTTAAAAACTCAATTGGATTTTCGATTATTTGGAGAGCATAGCAAAATAAAGAATCTCTATCTTGTTTGCTGATTTTTATTTCTTGACTTTTCCTGTTTTTAGTATGAAAACTAGTTTCTATTTCTCCATTTTCATTTGGAATATTTTCAGAAATTTGATCGTAGCTCCATGTCTCACTAATAATAACATTTCTGTCTCTAAAAACACCAATTCTTTGATTGTTCATTTTTAAAATCAATAATACATAATTCGTGTAATCATCTTTATTTTCTGAAGTTTCTAATTTTGGGTTTTGTTGACATGAATAAGCCCCAATCAAAACCAAGAGGAATATTATAATTTTATTCATTTTAGTGTTTAGAAGTTTTTTTAATTCAACATTTGGAAGTATTTGTCTTAATACCAATAGCTATCGGGACCTATTGTCTTAATGTCTTATTGTCCTTTAGTCTTACAGTCATAATGTCCTAATGTCCTTTAGTCTTTTGTCCCTCAGTCCTATTGTCTTAATGTCCTTCAGTCCT
>CAZHPL010000178.1:0-6437 GCA_964534495.1 uncultured Lishizhenia sp. | reverse complement strand
ATGCTTGATAATCACGATTTTGTTTATGCTCATATAAAAAACCTAAAAAACAAATTGAAAGATGCAGGTTGCAACGATTATATAAAAACAGTTTACGGATTAGGTTACAAATGGCAAAATGACTAAAAAGTTATTATACAAAACTTCAAAAGCGTATGTCATTTACGCTTCTCTGATATTAGTTATTTCAGCACCCTTGTTTTATTTTCTAACAGAGAAATTATACATTGATGATGCCGATGAAACATTGATGCTTCACAAAAAAGAATTCGAAAAATATGTACTACCTTCTTTGTCAATCGCAGATATTCAAAATTGGAACAAATACAACAGAAATAGTCAAATTGAACCTTTCAAAATTTGGTGTAAAGACAGTCTGTTTTATAGCGCCTATTACGATTCGTTAGAGAGGGAAATAGAACCCTATCGTGAACTGAATGCAACAATTTTAATTAAGGGAAAACCGTTCACCTTTTCATCCAGAATCAATTTAGTAGAAGCAGAAGATTTAATGATAAGCATTGCAATTTTATATTTGGTCATCATCATTTTGTTTATCATCGGTTTATTTGTAATTACTAAAAAATTATCCGAAAGCCTTTGGAAGCCATTTTATGAAACCTTGCATCAAATTGAGAAATTTCAAATCGATGCATCAAACCATCCTTCTTTTTCAATCTCTAATGTTGAAGAATTTAATCGGTTAAATCGTAGCATTGAGAAATTAATCGAAAAAAACACCTCTATCTACAAAACGCAAAAAGAATTCATTGAAAATGCAGCTCATGAACTTCAAACGCCTTTAGCAGTATTTCAAGCCAAAATTGATACGCTAATTCAAAGTAGAGATTTTACGCAAGAGCAATTCAATGTCTTAGCATCTTTAACGGAAAGTGTTTCGCGATTAAATCGATTGAACAAAAACCTTTTGCTACTTTCTAACATCGAAAATGATACCTTCAACGAAAAACATCCCATTCATGTAAATGAGGTCATTTCAAAAAACTTTGATTTTTTTTCAGAACAAGCAAATGCAAAAAACCTGACCATTTTCACCGAATTGAATGAACAAGTCACAATTGCTTCTAATCCAGTTTTAATCGAAATACTTGTTAGTAATCTATTTTTGAATGCCATCAAACATAATGTAAGTAACGGAACTATTAAAATATGTTTGTTTAGTCATTCTCTTTCCTTTTCCAATACTGGTCAATCAGAATCATTAAAACCAGAAAAATTATTCAAACGATTTTCGAAACCCAACCCATCTGAACAAGGTAATGGATTGGGTTTAGCAATTGTAAAGAAAATTGCGGACATGAATCAATGGGATTTGACCTACTCTTTCGATAATCATCAACATTCTTTTACGGTTAATTTCAACTCCAACACAAAACAATTTTGAATTTGATTGATAAAATGGAAATTCTAATTTTCTTCAAAATAGGTGTTCAACTTTGTATCCTAAATCATAAAATAATAGACAATGAAAAAGTTAAGTGTAATGATGTTTGGAGTTTTATTTTCAACATTTAGTTTTTCCCAAACAATCAAAGAAAAAGATGTTCCTGCTTCAGTAAAAAATGCATTTCAGCAAAAGTATCCGCAAGCAAATGTTGAAAAATGGGAAAAAGAAGGCGCTAATTATGAAGCAGCATTTGAATTGAACAAGGCTGAGCAATCGGTAGTTTTAGATTCAAAAGGCAACATTATTGAAACTGAAATTGAAATCAACATACATCAGTTACCTAAAGGTGTTTTAGCATATGTAAAAGCAAACTATAAAGGACAAGTAATAAAAGAGGCTTCAAAAATAACGGATAGTAAAGGAACAATAACCTACGAAGCAGAAATCAAGGGAAAAGATCTGATTTTTGATCGAAATGCTACTTTTATTAAAGAAATCAAAAACTAAATTTGAATTATTCAATGAGAACGCTCAACATCTTCATTGTATTCTTTTTTACAATATTGCTTTCAACTGCTTTCGGTCAAAATAAAAATGTTACTATTTCAGGATTGATCAAAGACAAAACAACGAAATCCACTTTATCGTATGTAAATGTTGTTTTAAAATCTCAAAAAGACAGTTCTTTTGTAGCGGGTACAATCAGTAATGAAGAGGGCCGTTTTACGCTTTCCAATATACAACCAAATAACTATTACTTTGAAATTTCCTATATTGGTTACACATCCAAAAGAATAGCTATTTACGTTGGAAGTCTGTCTGAATATTTAGATGTTGCAACACTAGAGCTAGAGGAAAAAATCAAAAATTTATCGGAAGTCGTTGTTGTGGCAAAGCAAGATGAAGTTAGCGTAAAAATGGATAAAAAGACGTTTAAAGTAGAAGATAATATTAGTCAAAGTGGTGGTTCCATTTTACAAACAATGCAAAATCTTCCTGGAATTACGGTTCAAGAAGGAAAGGTGCAATTAAGAGGTAATGATAAAGTGACCGTATTAATTGATGGTAAACAAACTGCATTAACAGGTTTCGGAAGCCAATCGGGTTTAGATAATATTCCTGCTTCTTCCATTGATAAAATAGAAATCATTAATAATCCTTCGTCAAAATATGATGCCAACGGAAATGCAGGAATCATCAATATTGTTATGAAGAAAAACAATAAAGAAGGTTTCAATGGAAAAGTTGGTTTCGCAACGGGTTTGGGCTCACTTTGGGTTCGACACGATAATCTTCCTACAATTAGACTACAATACCAATTTACTCCTAAAATAAATCCCTCTTTATCATTGAATTACAGAAAAAAGAAAATCAATGCTTTTCTACAATTAGACAATTTGTACACACAAACTCTAAATAAAAATGAATTTGTAACACGTACATATACGGATGGCACCCTCATCAATCAGCAATTAAAAAGAAATCGGAACACAAACTTTTTAACATCAAAAATAGGCATCGATTGGAACATCAATCAAAACAATACCCTCACTCTATCAGGATTATTTGGAACAGAAAAAATAATAGACAGAGGCGATCAACCTTTTTTTAATGCAACTAATACAGAAAGGTTAAGGCTTTGGCAATTCTTAGAAGATGAGTTAAAAACCACGGTCATGGCAAGTGCTGCATATCAACATAAATTTAAACAAGCTGGGCATTCTTTGAATTTTGGATTTAATTATACATTCCATAGAGAAGATGAAAAATACTTTTATGACAATTATTTACCTACTTCAACAGGAACGGATGCGTTTAAATTACTATCAGACGAGCAAGTGTATGATTTCAATTTTGATTATGTTAAACCGCTCAAATATGGTCGGATTGAAACCGGTTTAAAACTACGTAATAGAAATATCCCTACAAATATGCATTTCATTCCAGGTGTTAATTCTGTATTAGATACCAATGCAGGAGGTTGGGCAACGTATAAAGAACTAATTCCTGCTCTATACGGAAACTACATAATTGACACAAAGAAATGGGAAGCCGAATTAGGTTTAAGAGTAGAATATGTAAAAATTCAATACAATGTCAATCCTGAGCATAATACGTATACTAGTGATGGCTACCATTATACACAACCATTTCCAAATATTAGATTAGCCTACAAGGTTAACGACAGAAACAAAATCTCAATCTTTTTTAACCGAAGAGTAGATCGACCAAATGAAGTAGATATCCGAATATTTCCGAAATACGACGATGCAGAAATCATAAAAGTTGGTAATCCTGCACTTCGACCACAGTTTACAAATGCACTAGAACTTAGTTATAAATCAAATTGGAGCAAAGGATATTTTTATGCTTCGGCTTATCATCGCATTGCCAATGGAACCATTACTAGAATTGCAAGCATTGTTCCAAATAGTACATTAATTTATGCTGTTTTTCAAAATGCTGGTAAAAGTTATAACACGGGATTAGAGTTTGTATTAACTCATGAAATTGTTAAATGGTATTCTCTCAACCTCAACGTAAATATTTATCACAATCAAATCAATGCTTTCACTGTCGAAAATAAATATCCTATTGCAAGTACATTTTCAGCTGTCCAACAAGAACAAATATCAGGAAATATTAAACTAAACAATTCCTTTCATTTCCCTAAAAACGTTGATGCGCAAATTACGCTTGTTTATTTAGCTCCTGACATCATTCCACAAGGGAAAATAGCCCAACGTTTCACTATTGACCTTGGCATAAAAAAGAGTTTACAAAAGGGGAAAGGCGAATTATTTTTCAATGCGACGGATTTGCTCAACACGATGATAATAAAAAAAGAAATTCAAGGAATTGGCTTTAAATATGTTAGCACTGATTATTATGAAACACAAGTAATTAGACTCGGTTACAACTATAAATTCTAAAGATTTATTCAACCAAATTTTCAATCGAAAAACAATTATTTTTCCATCATTTCTAAAAAAACCCTTGCCTATTTTACACCCGTTTTAATGGGTTTTTATTCTAAAATGGAAAATTACTCGCTCAAATAGCAAATACCAATCGAAGAAAAATTCTTTTGCCCGTAGGGGTAATAACATATAAAAAAATAGAATGCAAAAACCTAGCAGGGCGGCATAATAAAAAATATTGTAAGTACCTTTTCGATAGCGTGAACGTAAATCGCACCTACGGAGCTAAAAATCAGACAAATGAACCGCATAAATCTAAGCATTTGCAATTATTCCTTACATTTGATTGAACAGCGCAAAAAATGCTGAATAGCTTATTTTAAAATATGACGAAAACTGCTTTGATATTATTGGCATTTCTAGCTATTGGTTTAACAACACCGAAAAAGAAAACAGTTTTCATTGGTACAGTCTCGACAGAATCAAGATATAAGGATTTACTTCTTGGACTGCAATTTGAATTTCGAATTGATACAATAATTATTGCAAGAAACAAAATTCTTCAAGGCCAATCATTTAAAATTGAGGTAATTTCTGAAAAAGAAATGGATGTTTATTATCGTGGTGTTGGAGTTATTGAAACTTTTGTTGGGACAATAAAGCCAACTGACGAAGACACGATTTTGATGAATTTTAAAATACCGAAGAACTATAAAAAACATTTTGGTAAAGCAGTTTGCCCAAAGTGTAATAAACACGATTTGACGATTCCAATTAAATATGGACTAAAAACAATTGTTGTAAATACTGAAAACAAGCCAACCCATAAAATTTACAAAAGTTATGGAAAAAAGGAAGTTTATGATGGAGGATGCGCTACATCTGACTTCAACCCCAAATACTATTGCAAACGTGACAAAATAAAGTTTTAGTATCAATGTTTGGAATGCCTTACTCATGGATTGGTTAAACACACTAAAATAAATTGACAGTTAATTCTAACAAGAACCTATGAACTTAATCATCAAAATACTATCACTTTCATTCCTGGCATTTTTTGTATTGTCAAATACGCGTCAAAATCAAATTGTAAAACCAGAAACGATATTTCATTCAAACAAAAAAAGTCCATTTCGTGTTGTCGGTTTCTACAAAGGCAATCGTTCTGAAATTGATAATTTTGAAATAGCGAAACTTACACATTTAATTTTCTGTTTTACTTATTTACAAGGAAATGAGATTCACCTTAAAAATGAAGAAGATGAAGAAACATTTAAGCACCTCGTTGCATTAAAATCAAAATATCCTCAATTGAAAGTGCTTGTTTCGTTTGGTGGATGGGGCGGCTGTGAAACGTGTTCAACTATCTTTGCTACAGAAGCAGGAAGAAAAGCGTTTGCCGTTTCAGTAAAAAATTTTCTAATCAAGTATAAAGCAGATGGAATTGATATTGATTGGGAAAGTCCTGTAATTGGAGGTTATAAAAACCATAAAGCATCAAAAGATGACAAAGCAAATTTTACTGCATTAATAAAAGAATTACGAAAAACGCTTCCCTCTAAAAGTGAAATTTCCTTTGATGCAAACTCATTTAAAGAATTCTTAGAATTATCCATTGATTGGCATGAAGTAATGCCCTTGGTTGACTTTGTAAATCTTATGACCTACGGTTTACCCAGCAATGAAAGAGGACATACGGGCCATCATACGGCATTGTATTCTTCACCTAACCAAAATGAGAGTATTGATAAAGCAATTCATGCCCTCGATAGTATGCACGTGCCTTTAAACAAAATAATTATCGGTGCTGCCTTTTATTCATTCGTTGCTGAAAATGTAGATAGCGTTAATAATGGATTGGGTAGAGCTGGAAAATTCAAAGAAAACGTAAATTACAGCAAACTGATGGAGAAGTACACAGCTAAAGAGGGCTATGTTTATCACTGGGACAGCGTTTCGCAAGCATCTTTTCTTTACAACAAGGAATTAAAAACATTTGTGACTTTTGACGACAAAAAATCGGTTGCGTTAAAAACAAAATACGCCTTTGAAAAAAAACTAGGTGGAATCATGTTTTGGAAACTAAATGGCGACTCAATTTCGGACGG
>CAZHPL010000177.1:0-6514 GCA_964534495.1 uncultured Lishizhenia sp. | reverse complement strand
TTGTCCGAATGGAAATTGCATAGCTATCCCTGGTATTTCCAGCCGATTTCCGTCGTAATTGATAGAGAAATAGAATTTAAAAATTTAATTACTTCTTATGTTGGAAAAATTTAATGAGTCTGTAGCTTACATCAAAAGCAAAACGAATGTGCAACCTTCAATCGGAATTATCCTTGGAACTGGATTGGGCGGTTTGGTAAAAGAAATCAATGTTATTGACGAAATTCCTTATGCTGAAATTCCAAATTTCCCCGTTTCTACCGTTGAAAGTCACTCAGGAAAATTAATTTTCGGTGAACTTGGAGGTAAAGCAGTTGTTGCCATGCAGGGTCGTTTTCACTATTACGAAGGTTATTCTTTACAGCAAGTTACGTTTCCAGTTCGCGTTATGAAATTACTTGGTATCGAGCGTTTGTTCGTAAGCAATGCTTCAGGTGGTGTAAATCCAGACTTTGAGGTAGGTGAAATCATGATTCAAAATGACCACATTAACTTATTTCCAGGAAATCCACTTATTGGAAAAAACATCGATGAACTAGGACCTCGTTTCCCGGACATGAGTGAACCTTACGACCATGCAATGATTGATTTGGCTTTAGAAATCGCCAAAGAAAACAACATCAAAGTTTCAGTTGGAACATATGCAGGTTTAACAGGACCAACATTGGAAACTCCAGCTGAATATCAATACGTACGTAATACGGGAGCTGATGCAGTAGGAATGTCAACTGTACCAGAAGTAATTGTTGCTCGCCACATGGAAATTCCTTGTTTTGCGATTTCTATTATCACGGATTTAGGTGTAAAAGGAAAAATCCAAAAAACAAGTTTACAAGACGTTATTGATGTTGCAAGTCGTCAAGAACCGAAGATGACCATCATCATGAAAGAATTGATTTCACGCGTATAAAATGACCGAAGAAATTAGAAATAAATACGAAGCTGTAATAGGTTTGGAGGTTCACGCGCAAATGCTGACCAAAACTAAGGCCTATTCATCAGATATTAATGAATACGGTTCACATCCGAATTCAAATATTAGTGTAATTACATTAGGACATCCTGGAACTTTACCCGTGATGAACAAAAAAACAATTGAATTTGCTATTCGTTTGGGTTTGGCTTGTGGTTGTAACATTGCTCGTGATCAATATTTTGCGCGTAAAAACTACTTCTACCCTGACCTTCCAAAAGGCTATCAGATTACGCAAGACAAAACGCCAATCTGTACAGGTGGAAGTATTCATATTCGCACTGAAAACGGAGACGAAAAAGAGATTCACATTACGCGTATCCACATGGAAGAAGATGCAGGAAAAAGTATTCACGATGTGGATATTTTTGACACTTTGGTGGATTTAAATCGCGCGGGAACACCTTTGTTAGAAATCGTTTCCGAACCAGATATTCGTTCATCGACAGAAGCCTATAACTACTTGACAGAAGTACGTAAATTGGTGAGATACCTTGATATTTGTGACGGAAACATGGAAGAAGGTTCTTTGCGTTGCGATGCCAATATTTCAGTACGATTGAAAGGTGCAGCGGAATTTGGAACGAAAGTCGAAGTAAAAAACATGAACTCGATTCGTAATGTTCAGCGCGCGATTGAGTTTGAAATCTCTCGTCAAATTGAAGCCATCGAAAACGGTGAAAAATTGACACAGGAAACACGTGCTTTTGATGCCTTGAAAGGAATTACCATTTCAATGCGAACCAAAGAAGCAGCGAACGATTACCGTTATTTTCCTGAGCCTGATTTACAACCCTTAATCGTTGAAAAAGAGCAAATTGAAGCGATAAAAAAGGAAATGCCTGCTTTGCCACGTGATTTGTTTTTGAAATACACACAAACTTTCGGACTTTCTGCTTATGATGCGTACAACTTAACGGATAACAAAGGAATTGCATTGTATTACGAGTCTGTGCTTGCTCACACAAAAAATTACAAAGCTGCAGCCAATTGGATGATGGGAGATGTAAAATCCTATTTGAATGAATTTGGTGTTGAAATTAGCGATTTCCCTGTTTCTGCTGAACGTTTAGCGGGCTTGATACAATGTATTGAAGATGGAAAAGTATCAACTTCTATTGCTTCACAACGTATTTTCCCTGAAATGTTAAAGGGAACTGAAAGTGCACTTGCCATTGCTGAACGATTAAATCTGATTCAAGATTCGAGTGAAGATGCCTTGAAAGGGTTTATTCTACAAGTTTTTGCTGAAAATCCATCTGAAGTAGAACGTTACAGAAACGGAGAAAAGCAGTTAACAGGATTTTTTATGGGAAAACTCATGAAAGTTTCTCAAGGAAAAGCAGATCCGAAAATCGCCAATCAATTACTACGTCAGCTATTAGAATCATAAGATGAAAAAGTTAGTTTACTTCTTGTTTTTGGGTGTTGCTTTGAGCTTAGTAGCTTGTAATGATACCGAAGACGAAGAAACAAAACCAGAAAATAATTTCACAGTAAGTGGGAAAATTCAAGGGGCTGAAAACCAAATGTTATACGTTGAAGCGCCAAGTGATCGAGGTACCATTCCCGTTGCAAGTGCGAAAATAAACAGCGCAGGAACCTTTGAATTGAATGGAAATGTGCCAGGTCTTGGTTTTTATTTATTGCGAGTGGGACCCGATCAAACACATTCTATTCCATGTACATTTGAACCGGGTGACAAACTAAAAATCAATGCGAAATTTGAAGAAATTGGTTTGAATCCAAATGCGTCGGGTACAAAGTGGGCGCCTGTGATGAACAAGTACTTGAAAGAATTGAAAAAATTTCAAGAAGCACAAGATCGTTTAAAAGCACAGGAAAGTCAATTTTCTATGGAGGAATTGAACGCAAAATATTACCTTGAAAAAGAGAAATTAGATGCGTTTGTTCGAAATTCCATGACAAAATCCCCTGACAACCCTTACAATATTGTGCTTTCTATGGTACTTCTTCCAACGACTTCTTTCGATGATTGGAAAAAGGAAAACTTAAGTGTGATGGAAGAAGTGGCACAAGCTTACGAGAAAAAATACAGCGGACAACAAGCAGCCCAAACCTTTCGTTCGCAAGTGGATCAACTCGCGACAGCCTATAGTGAATATGAAGCTGTTAATAGTGGAACCATTGCTGCGCCTGAAATTGCTTTAAATTCACCTGATGGAAAAACGATTAAACTTTCGGATTTAAGAGGTAAAATTGTACTTATTGATTTTTGGGCTTCGTGGTGCGGACCATGTCGAAAAGAAAGTCCGAATGTGGTCAAAATGTACAAAAAGTACCAAAGCAAAGGCTTCACCGTTCTTTCTGTTTCATTAGATGAAGACATCAATGCGTGGAAAGGTGCGATTCAAAAAGATGGTTTGATTTGGCCGAATCATGTCAGTGACTTAAAAGGTTGGAATTCTGCAATGCCTTCTTTATATGGTTTCGAAGCTATTCCATTTACAGTTTTAGTGAATCGTGAAGGAAAAATTATCGGAAAAGAATTGCGTGGCGAAAAATTGGAACAAAAATTGGAACAAGTGTTCAAAAACGAATAATATGAAAAAACTCATTTGCCTTTTTGCAATAACGTGGTCGTTTATTGTATCTGCTCAAGAAATCAATGTTTCTATATCAGGAATGATTTTCAGTCCACCAGTTGATACCGTTTATGTTTCACAGTTTTTCGGTAACTATTTCAAGGATTATTATAAAGTTCCTATCGACAAGAAAGGAAACTTTCAAATGACTGGTAATCTTCCAGCTGCAGATTATTACATTTTGCGTGTTGGAGATGTGAATGTCCAACTCATTTTACGCAAAGACAGTCAAGTAAAAATCTATGGTGACGGAAAAAACCTACGAAGCTTCTGTAATATTGTTGGTTCAGATGAATCAAAAGCAATGAATGATTTTGCAATCGTTTCCGATAAATGGCGTCAAAAAAGCGATTCGGCAATTAGTGCCATGCGTGCCGATCCAAGTCGTGAGCAAATCATCAATCAATACATGCAACAGGAATACACGAATTTCCAAACTGAATTTCAAAATTTCATTGCCAACAATCCTAATTCTGCAGCGCTAATCATGGCACTCGGAGCGATTAATCCAGAACAAGATTTTCAATCGTATGAATCCTTGATCACTCAGATTCAGCAATCGTTTGGCGAAAGTCCTACTGTCCAATCGTATTACAAAAATTACCAAGCGCTAAAGAGAAAAATCGAAGAAAGTCAAAAATTGGCACCTGGGAAATTAGCACCTGATTTCGAAGAACTATCGACAGATCGAAAAAAATCTATCAAATTATCCAGCTTAAGAGGTCAAGTGGTTTTGATTGATTTCTGGGCTTCTTGGTGTGGACCATGTCGTCGTGAAAATCCAAATGTGGTAAAAACGTATGAGAAGTACAAAAAAGATGGTTTCACAATTGTAAGCGTTTCATTAGACACGGACAAAGCAAAATGGATGGACGCAATCAATCACGATAAATTAACTTGGCCGAATCATGTCAGTGACTTAGGAGGTTGGAACAGTCGTGTACCGCAATTATATGGTGTTAACAGCGTTCCGTTTACCGTTTTGGTGGATAAAGAAGGAAAAATCATCCAAACCAATTTGCGTGGTGAAGCTTTAGAAAAAGAATTACAGAAAATCTTTGGTCACTAGACCATGACAGAAAATTCTCAAAAAAAAATATATTTCGCTTCTGATTTTCATTTAGGAGCACCCGATTACGCTTCAAGTAGAAAACGTGAAGAAAAAATTGTTGCTTGGCTCAATCATATCGAATCCGATGTTGAAGAATTGTTTTTAGTTGGTGACATTTTCGATTTTTGGTTCGAATACAAAGCAGCTATTCCGAAAGGCTACACAAGACTGTTTGGGAAAATCGCATCTTTTACAGATAAAGGAATTCCTGTTCACATGTTTTGCGGAAACCACGACATGTGGATGTTTGGTTATTTGGAACAAGAATTAGGTGTGCAACTTCACCGAGATGAATTTCAATTTGAACGCAACGGAAAGAAATTCTTTGTGGCACACGGCGATGGTTTAGGACCAGGAGATAATGGCTACAAATTCATCAAAAAAGTATTTCGAAATCCACTCTCTCAATGGGCATTTGCGCGTTTACATCCCAATTTTGGAATTGGGTTGGCAACTTATTTTTCGAAAACGAGCAGAGCTTCCAATGCTAGCGAAGATGCCTTGTATGTGGGTACACAACGCGAATGGCTCTACCAATTTGTTGAAAAAGAACACGCTGCCATTCAAGCGAATTTTTACATTTTCGGACATCGACACTTGCCCTTGAAATTCGAAATCAAGCAAGCAAATTATTTCAATTTAGGTGAATGGTTGAATTATTTTACGTTTGGTTGCTTTGATGGTGAAAATTTCTTGTTACAAACTTGGAAAAACAACGTAATAGAACCATATATTACCATTTCCGAACAAAAATGAAAAATTGTATTGAAGTAAAAAACCTAGCTGAACTCGATGAAAGAGCAGCGCTTTTTCTATCACATTTTGATTCACCTCAATTTTTTGCTTTCGAAGGAGAAATGGGCGCCGGAAAAACAACGTTCATCACATCGGTTTTACAAGCATTAGGAATTAAAGAAACGGAAGGTTCTCCCACCTATTCCATTATCAACGAATATTCGACACCTACAGGAGAAAAAGTGTATCATTTAGATTGTTATCGCTTGAAAAATCACGGTGAAGCTTTGGACTTAGGCTTAGATGAATTGTTTGATAATCCTGATTGGTTCTTTGTTGAATGGGCAGAAAAAGTAGAATTTCTATTGCCTCCAAACACAATTTGGGTGTATATTCGCAACACCGAAAACGAAACACGTGAAATAAGTTTTGCTATATGATTACAGATCCTGAAGTACTCAAATCCTTATTGCATCAAGGAAGTCTTTCTCCAAAAGAAGAGATGCTTGAAATTCGCAAGAAAAAAGGAAGTCTCTACATTGGTATTCCTAAAGAAACAAGTTTTCAAGAAAGACGTGTAGCAATTGTTCCTGAGGCGGTATCACTGCTTGTTGCAAACGGACATCGTGTTCGAATAGAAACAAAAGCAGGTGTAGGTTCAAGTTTTTCAGATAACGATTATAGCGAAGCAGGTGCTGAAATCTGTTATGATGTTAAGCAAATTTATGAATGTGATATTATTCTAAAAGTTGCACCACCTTCCGAAGAAGAGGTGGACATGATGACGGGGAATCAAACCTTAATTTCCGCTTTACAACTTTCTACGCAACCCAAAGAAATTCTTCAAAAACTGATTTCAAAAAAAATTACAGCTGTCGCTTGGGATTATATCCGAGATGAACAAGGGGTTTTTTCCATCGTGCGTACCATGGGCGAAATTGCTGGAACAACTTCTATTTTGATTGCAGGCGAGTTACTTTCTTGTTTTTCATCTGGAAAAGGTCTAATGTTTGGCGGAATTGCCGGCGTTCAACCTACTGAAGTGGTCGTTATTGGCGCTGGGACGGTTGGTGAATTTGCTTCACGTGC
>CAZHPL010000176.1:1377-6530 GCA_964534495.1 uncultured Lishizhenia sp. | reverse complement strand
AAGCTTTGCATTATTATCCGCCGTTGTCAGCAAGTGGTTTTAGTGCTTCACTCAAGCTCTGGCGACTTGGCATAGCACCACGATCAGTTGTTTGTACAGTTGCATCGTTATTTACAAAGCTTGATCTTAGTGTCTTATTATTAGGTCCGTTGTTGAGATCTGTGCGTACCTTTTCTTCAATCTTAATCCAGCGGCGCCCGTCGTAACGGAACAAGCGGTTAGGTTGGTAATCTAAGCGTAATGCGTAGTCGCCTACAACAGGATTTGGTGGGAACGCAACACCGGCGGTTACAGGTAAACCATTTGGTGGAACGCCGTCGCCGGTTAAGTAGCCAGCAGTATAGCCATCTGCCTTAGGAGTTACTTCCATACCACTTTCGGTTGTGTCGGTTGTTACTAGTGTAGTATCGGCAGTAAGCGTGTCGGGGTTAGCAGGCTGTCCGTCTTGTGTTGGTAACACATAAAACTTTTGCACATCGTATCCACTAAGCGGAACCTCAACATCAGCTTGCGCAACAATCGCATCGTTGAGTAGTTCGTCTTTGTTGCGTGTGCCAGCAACGTCACTAATGGTTGGGGGAGTGTATACTTCCCAGTATGTAGTGTTATTAATATCTGTTCCAGCTGGGACATTTTGTACAGCACGATAATAAACATCGCCTGAATTGACGATAGATCCTGCTGGATAAAAATCTCCATTGTCCCAAATGTACTCAGTAACAAATGGCTTGTCTGTAATGCTCTTGTATTCTTGTGCATCTGCCAGCGGAGTTGCTTTAACACGCCACAAGTGCGGTAGCCATGTTTGACTAAATCCTTCGCTAGCAAATGCAGCGTCCTGTACCACATAGTATTTTGGCATTGGTAAAACACTAGGGTTTAAAGGATTGTAGTCTTTTAAGTTTGGAACTTCGATTACATCACCTGCCATAATCTTACGTTGGAACGCATCGATCATGTCATTGTAGTGGAATGTAATAAACAGCGTGTCGTTGTTTAAGAATAGTCCAAATTGACTGAGATCGAAGTCAACGTCTTGTGCGCGATATACGCCACGCATAACATAAATGTCCGGATCGTATACACGGTCGCGGTTTTCAAGCAATAGCAAGTCCTGAATGTTTAAAGGGTCTTGATCTTCGTAAATTGGTATTGTAATATCGTTTGTGCCTGTAGTTGGTCCTGTGATTGGTCCCATGTACTTGTGCAAGTACAAATCAACACCACCTACTGTATACATCTCAGAGATGGTTTTATCCATAAATTGGTAGTCCCGTGATCGATTAGGACGATAAAGGCTTAAACGTGGCATAATACTATTTATTGCTAGCGATTGACCAAAAATGAGTTACTCTGTACAATGCACTATGGATGAGCGTATTGACAACATAAATTCCCGATTAAATGCTGCGTACAATCAGATTGTTGCTATCCGCAATAGCCGAAATCGGGGCGATTTGTTTTCTATGCTAGGAGCAGTAGAGCGAATACTAAAAAATATCAGTAAAGAAAGCGTTATATGTCGACAACGTAAGCGCACTACACTTAGATACGAAGATTTAGTGCAGCAATGCACCGAAGCATTGGAAATGCTTGAAAAATATGTGGTTTTTGCTAGTTTGATGAACACTTGACCAAAAATGGTAACTTTGCTATAATACTTGAACTATGAGCGATACGACTTTTCTAAAGAGGTTCCCAAAAGACAAACAAGCGCAGGTTATGCAGCTTGTTGCTTGGGCAGAGATGCTTGGCTTAACTGGTCGAGATCTTGTTTCCATTGGTGGTAAGATTGATCGCAACATCAAAGCTCGCGAGCGAGATGCTAATCGTGAGATATGTAAACAATTTAATTGTTTAAACGTTGGTGCCGACCGAGGTGAGCATCGGCTTAACAAGCGTTTTAAGCTGGTTGTTAACGGCCAGACATATCGCTTTGAGCCCGACGGTTACGGTTATGTTTACGTCTATAGCAACAAGACTAAACAAAGAAAACACTTTCAACTTGACGAGTACGAACTTGGCAAAGTTGACTGGAGCTATTACAGTAAATATTGGCGGCAGAAAGTTCTGCTGAACATTTATTTCGGTAAGATTAAACTGGACTTCTAAAATGACAAAGACTAAAGCTAAAGTTAAGATTCTTATGCCCAAGACGGCAGACGTAAAGTACACGGGGCAAGAGCCCGAGTGGGCAGTGCAGCCTGAGACCGAAAAGCGCCGCGGTGCAATGCTAAGTGCGTTTAACTGGTACAACTACCATTATGGTAAAAAGGATGCAAAGGAATTTGCACAAGACTGGATCGATGTAAACCTCCCAGCAAAAGAAGCAAAACTGTTTAAGTCAGTGTCTGAACAGAACTTTCCGCTGCCGATTGGTTGGCTTTGCCGTATGAGCGCAGTTGGGTTCGCGCTTTCAGAAGAGGAAACTGCCCGCATTAAATCTACTATCACTGATCACATCGCTGCTTTAAAGCAAGTTAAAAAAGTAGTTGAGCAAGCAGAGGATGCAGTACCTCGAGTTACAATTCAGGATCGTTTGCGTGAAAAAGCAATTGAGTGTGCAGCAGAACTCGAAGGCTTGTTTGACGACTTTATGCTAGCTGGTTTTAAAATGTCAGCGGATTACAAACCTATTGTTGTAATTCGTAGCATGAACATTAGCCCGCAACACATTGGAGTGATTGCTGACCTTTGGAAGTGTCGGCTCGCTGAGTACGAAGCGATTGCTGTTGGCAAGGATGCTCAGCTAGTTGAAGGTTACGAGCATTTGAGCAAACTACAAGTGCGTAATCTAATCAAGTTTGCTGAAACAGTAGTTAACGACTGTGGTGCATACGTACAGATTAAAAAGGTCGAGCGTAAACCTCGGGCTACTAAAGCGATTAGTCCAGAAAAGCGTGCAGCTAAGTTCAAGTACCTACTTGAATTCCCTGAGCTTAAGCTTAAGAGCATCCACCCATCAAAACTAGTTGATGCAAGCGAAGCATGGTTGTACGAGACTAAAAAGCGCAAGCTCATACATGTTGTGGCCGATCCACATGTGGGCACATTTACAATTAAGAGCAATAGCATTATTGGGTTTAGTACTACTGACACCACGCAGAAAACATTGCGCAAACCAGCTGACACTATTAAGGCACTTATGGCAGCTGGTAAGCCACAGGCACGTAAACTTTTCAAAGATCTAAGTACAACCGAAACTAATTTTAACGGGCGTGGCACTGAGAATTTAGTAGTGCTCAAGTACTGGTAAGTTAATGTGTCTTAGGCGGTAAATATGTTATCGGAGATAACAATGGCCCAAGACACATTAACTACATTAAAACAAAATCTAATAGATTATGTTAAGTTTCAACTTGGCGACCAGATTATTGATCTTGAGCTAGATCCTGCACACTACGAAGCGGCATATCAAAAAACAATCGGAACTTATCGTCAGCGTGCACAAAATGCTTACGAAGAAAGCTATAGCTTTTTTGACTTAGTTAAAGATCAGAGCATTTATACACTACCACAAGAAGTTGTTAGTGTTCGGCAGTGTTTTCGTAGAACATTTGGTGATGCAACCGGGCCTTTTGCTAGTAACTTTGACCCTTTTGCACAAGCTAGTTTAAACGTTTATCTAATGAACTTTAACGTAGCTGGTGGGTTAGCCACTTATGATTTCTATAGCCAGTACGTTGAGCTTGCAGCCAGAATGTTCGGCGGGTATTTTGTATACACGTTCAACCCAGTAACAAAGCAGTTACAGTTAATGCGTGACCCTAGAAACACCGGCGAAGCTGTGTTAATTTGGACATACAACTTAAAGCCTGAAATTAACTTGCTCAGCGATTATCAAATTCAACAATGGATCAAAGATTACATGGTTGCTAACTGTAAAATGATCATTGGCGAAGCCCGTGAAAAGTTTGGAACTATTGCTGGTCCTCAAGGTGGTGGCTCATTAAACGGCACTGCAATGAAATCAGAAGCACAAACGCAAATGGATGCATTAATCGAACAATTGAAGATGTATGTTGATGCAAGCCAACCGCTTACCTGGGTAATTGGTTAACTAGCCCAACACTTAAAATACGTTTTCTGCTATAATGCTGTTATGGCAGATTTAATGATAGACATTGAAGGTTTGGGCACAGGCCCAGATACTACTATTCTTACGATTGCAGCTCAGAGCTTTGACCCACTGGGTGATGGATATTATGAGCAAAAGTACTATGCCCGTATTACACTAGAAAGCCAAGAAAATCGTAGCATCCAACAGAGTACAATTGATTGGTGGGCAACCCAACCGGCAGCAGCGAGAGAAGAAGCCTTTGCCGAAGAAGGGCGTATACCGTTAGATCAAGCTTTAGATGAACTAGGAAAGTTGATCTGGCACAGTAAACGCATCTGGGCTAATGGCCCAACATATGATATGAATATCATTGAAGATGCATATAAGAGTTACAATAAGCCTATACCGTGGCAATTTTATGTAGTACGTGACACAAGAACGGTATATAGTTTGTGGCCCGAATTACCAAAACCACCTACCAGTCACCATGCGTTAGAGGACTGTCGTAGACAGATCTCTATGCTACAGGCTACTCTTAGGCACCTGAACATTAAGGAAATTGTTTAGTGGATACGCTTTATTCGATTCTTACATGGCATTTAATAGATTATAGTACCGGTGTACTATTAATATACGCTCAGTCTTTGTTATTTTTCTGGTCATACAGTTTCTATTGGCATTGTAGTGCTAGTCATAAACACTTTACGATCACTCCTTGGTTTGCGCATCTACTTCGCTTCTGGCAATGGATCAATAGCACATTATGGTATCATGGGCATCTGACCAAATATACTGCCGAACACCGTATACATCACATGTATAGTGATACTGATAAAGACCCTTTGACTCCAAGGAGATTCACGCTTAGGCAACTTTGTACATACGAGCAACAACCGGGAGCCGCAAGATACATTAGTCCAGCTGAGGTTGAGAAGTACGGCGACCCAACAGTGGAGCCAACTGATCCAGCATCGATGTTCTACAAAAAGCATCAGTTTTGTGGTGTTTGGATCTCAATTGTCTTCTGGACAGTTATATTGGGCCCAGTTGGGTTTGTCTTAGGATACTTACTGCGTTACTATCACCAGTATTT
>CAZHPL010000176.1:0-1367 GCA_964534495.1 uncultured Lishizhenia sp. | reverse complement strand
ACAAGGTGGGATATAAACATCCAAAGATTAAGGGAGATGCTAGAAACATCTGTCCTATAATCTTTCTAGAAGGACTACACAGTAATCATCATGTGTTCCCGCAAAAAGTGAATCGAGCATGCCGTTGGTTTGAGTTTGACTTTTTTTACTATACGTGTGTAGTTTTGTCGTGGGTTAGAATCATTAAATTTAATAAGCAAAAAGATTAATTAGGTGGAAAAATGATTATTGGTGTGTGTGGATTTATTGGTAGCGGAAAAGATACTGTTGCAGATTATTTGGTTAATATACATCATTACCGACGGGAAAGTTTTGCTAACACGCTAAAAGATGCAGTAGCATGTGTATTTGGGTGGGACAGAGAGCTACTCGACGGACGTACTAGAGAAAGTCGAGAATGGCGAGAGCAAGTTGACGGTTGGTGGTCAGTGCGTTTAAACATCCCTAATTTAACTCCCCGCTGGGTACTACAAAACTGGGGCACAGAAGTTTGTAGACATGGTTTCCACGATGATATTTGGGTCGCTAGTTTAGAGAACAAGCTACGAAAAACTACAGACGACATTGTTATTAGCGACTGCAGGTTTCCAAACGAAATTCGGGCAATTAAAGAAGCAGGCGGGTTAGTAGTAAGAGTTAAGCGCGGCCCGGAGCCTGAGTGGTATAGTCACGCCGAGCATTATAACGAGGGCATTAGAAAAGTGGGCTGGGCGCTCGGTAAAGATGCACTAGACAAACTTAATGTGCATCCTAGTGAGTATGCTTGGATCGGCACAAAGTTCGATGCAATACTTGACAACAACGATTCGATGGATGGCCTATTTGCGCAAGTTAGAGGTCTGGTTCAAGATCCCCAGCCCGTCCTATAGTGTCAGACTTATTAACGGTTATCTCACAATTTCTACAAATAGTCTTTAGATTTTTTATTTCGCAGTTGTTTAGATTACCGTCTAAGTGAAACACAATAAGTTGTGCGCTGTACCTAGCACGAAACCCGCATAAATCGCATGCGGGTTTTTTCTTATAGCCAGCAAGCTTCCATCGAGGTTCTCTAGGCTTAATTCCTCGATTTTTTCTAATACACGTTTCGCAACGGCTGCGATAATGTACTATCCCGTTACGTTGATAGTTTATAGCGCACATACGCTGATTGCATGCAGGGCAGACAGGCCTTTTCATATAGATATTTACGTGGACCTTTATCAAAGGCTGCCCTAAACCGCCTTTTTTGGTTAATGGCTATAAATATCATAAACTGAAAAGGAATCAACCATGGCCCTAACATCACCTGGCGTAGAAGTAATTGTAATTGACGAAAGTCAATATATTCCTTCTGCTGTTAACACAGTTCCATACTTTATGATTGC
>CAZHPL010000175.1:1997-6553 GCA_964534495.1 uncultured Lishizhenia sp. | reverse complement strand
ATTGGAAGCCCAAACACCAACTATTGCCAAAACAACTACTTGTAATGCGATGATACGCACCACATTCTCATCAGTTCTCAGCGAAGAAACAGGACATTGTAATTTTTCAGACATTATCTATAGTTTTAGTATGTATTAACGCCGCAAATATAGAATTAATTATTAATACAAATGATTTTATGTCTATTTATTTAGTAGGATTTAAACTAAGATTGCTTAAAACTTCTTCTCTCTTCACTAAATCAAGAATGGAAGTACGCGATAGGATTTGAACAGTGGCATCCCTAACATCTTTTACCACATCACGAAGTCCACAAGTGCTTTCATCCACACATTCCTCACAAGGCTCATAGAAATTAAGGCTGACGCAAGGCAACAAAGCAATGGGGCCTCCTGAAATGCGAATTACTTGTGATAAGAAAATTTCATTAGGGTGCTTGGCTAAATGGTAACCACCGTGTGCACCTAATTTACTAAGAAGCAAACCATTATTACGCAACTCAACTAAGATGGCTTCCAAAAATTTCTTGGGAATTCTTTCTGATTCTGAAATTTCCGAAATTTTTAGCTTTTCACCTTTATCGTAGCTTTTCGCTAAGCGAACTAAGGCTTTAATGGCATATTTGGATTTCTTCGAAAGCATAAAACGCGTTTTGACAAATATAAAAAAAGTAACCCCAGTCTATTGCAACTAAGGTTACTTTCCTTTCTCTTTCGTTCTAAAAACTAAAAACCTTGAACGCCGTTAACGGTTGTATATTTTAATACGTTTTTCTTCTCAGGGTGAATTCTAGCAAATGCAGATTGCACCGCCAAAGTTCCTTCATGGAAACCACATAAAATCAACTTCAACTTGTTTTCGTACGTATTCACATCGCCAATTGCGTAGATGCCTGGAATATTAGTTGAGTAATCTACAGTGTTAACTTTAATGGCACTTTTTTCAATTTCCAAGCCCCAATTTGCAATAGGACCTAAACTAGGTTTCAAGCCGAAAAGTGGAATAAAATGATCCGTATCGATTTCCATTTCACCATTCGTTTGATGTGTTACCACCACTTTTTCCAATTTATCAGAACCTTTCAAACCTGTAACTTCTGCTTCAGTTACCAAGCGAATTTGACCACTTTCAGACAAATCAATTACTTTTTGAACTGAATCTAGATGTCCACGGAAAGAACTACTTCTGTGAACCAAAACAACCTCAGACGCAATTTTTCTTTCTGCTAAATAGATAGACCAATCCAAAGCGGAATCACCACCACCAGCAATCACGCAACGTTTGCCACGATAAAACTCTGGGTCTTTAATGATGTATTCAATTCCTTTATCTTCGAAATCTGCAATGTTTTCAATAGGTGGTTTTCTCGGTTCAAAAACGCCAAGTCCTCCTGCAATCATAACAATCGGCGCAAGGTGTTTTGTTCCTTTAACGGTTGTTACGATAAATTTTTCGTCGTCTGTTTTCTCAATCGATAAGGCTGCCTCGCCCAAGGTAAAACCAGGTTTAAACGGCGCTGCTTGCTCCATTAAGTTGTCAATCAACTCACCTGCCAACACAGAAGGAAAACCAGGAATATCGTAAATTGGTTTTTTAGGATAAATCTCTGAACACTGTCCACCGGGTTGTGGTAAAGAATCTATCAAATGGCACTTTAACTTTAGTAATCCTGCTTCGAAAACGGTAAACAAGCCAACTGGGCCTGCCCCAATAATAATAATGTCTGTTTCTATCATTGTTTGTCAAAAAATCCCCGCAAAGGTAATCATAAAGCAAAATAACAATGTAACTTGTGTTTAGTTCGGCAGTATTTGAAGATTCGCCTCCGACTTAAAACAAAAAATCCCTTGTCATTAGAAACAAGGGACGATGAATTATTTGTAATCTACTGTTTCTTCTTTTGAAACAACTTGTTGAAATTCTCAAAAATCACATACACTTGTAGAACGTTGTTTTTTTCTATTACACTTCCCGTTTCAACAAATTGGCCTTGTGCATTAATAGTGCTTGTGAACGTATTTCTCCAAACAGAAGCATACCCTAATTCAAAGCGTATTGGGAAATTCCATTTTGGTTTGTAGCCCAACATCATGAAACAACGATTTTGATCCCAAATCTTATCATTTGCTGTATTGGCACCTAATCCTAAAAACAATTCGTTCCATCCCGTAAAATAAAATGTATTAGGTTCTAATGTTTTGTGATTTAAAGGAATAGTTGCACGCAAGAAATAGCGCATACGTTGTTTTCTACCTGATGAAGGAAAATCCATTCCATAACCATAATCCGAAAATTCAAATTTATCCGTTGCTGTTTTAGTACCGAAAAAACGGAATTCATAGCGAAAACGATGGTCAATTGTAACACGGTTTAAAATCTTATTAGACAAAGTCACTTGCGGACAAATACGAAACTCTGGTTGCACTTTACGCACTCCATTTCCTTCTCCAAGACCAGTGTAAGAAGCCCAAAAACCAATTGGCGACAAGGAAAATCGAATATTTTCATTCATTTGATAATGCACCCATGGTCTATAAACGTGCTGAAAATTATTCTTGAACGGATTTGAAGAACCGTCAATAACACTACTAGGATCTGACGAACGACGGTATTGAAAATCCAATTGCCATCTCCATTTATCTTTAATCACTCCATTGATTACTGTTTCTGTCCAAAAAGAATATCGTTTATCAAATGAGCGCGAATCTGTTGCGGTTTGCGACCAAGAATGAGTCAACGAAATAATAAAAAGAAAAAGGAATAAGGTTTTACGCATGATTGTTTTTTTTTCGGCAAAACTACATTCTTAACACTGACGTAATATTGCATTAAAACACAAATAACCTTTTATTAAATTAGTTAACAATGGCTTAACATTTTAACCAGCACTGTAAAATTCAGAAAACTACATTTCTTATAAAACTCAATCAATACAAGGGAAAAATCAATTTTTAGTCACTTTCAATTTCTTTCAATGTTATGTTTACGTTAACAAAAATTCACAGGGAATAAAAAAAACAGCTTTGCACATACATTTGTCGAAAATTTGTAAAGTTATGTCTGGAATTTTAAGCTATTTCTTACCTAAAGATAAAGTGTTTTATAACCTTTTCGAAGAAGCAAGTGACAACCTTGAGAGCATTGGAAAAAAGTTAGTGCAATTAGTACATGAACCTGATTTCAACAAAAGAGCCATATTAATTAATGAAATGGAGGACATCGAGCACAAAAACGATGAAATCACTCACAAAATCTTCATTGAATTAGGTAAAAACTTCATTACACCATTTGACCGTGAAGATATTCACAGCCTAGCTTCAGCATTAGATGATATTGCAGATCATATTTACGCAGCTGGAAAAAAGATTAATTTCTACAAGATTGACCCTATTTCGGATCAAGGCATTCAAAAAACAGCAGAAGCGATCAAAGATGCAGTTATCGCAGTGAAAGCAGCAGTAATGGAATTGAGAAACTTGAAAAACACTCAAAAAATCATTGAATGTGTCATCAAAATCAATAGCATTGAAAATAATGCAGATGACTTGTTTGATATGAGCATCGAGCGTTTATTTGATTCAGATGTGGATGCAAAAGAATTAATCAAACGTAGAGAATTGTACATGGTAATGGAAACAGCTACTGACAAATGTGAGGATGCTGGTAACGTTATCGAATCCATCGTTGTAAAATACGCTTAATCAAAAACTTAAACTAACTAGTTATGCTGACGCTATTATTTGTCATCATTGTCCTTGCCTTGCTTTTTGACTTGGTAAATGGCTTTCATGACGCAGCAAACTCTATCGCCACTGTCGTTTCAACGAAAGTTTTAACGCCTTTTCAAGCGGTACTTTGGGCAGCTTTGTTCAACGTACTTGCTTTTTGGGTATTCGACATGAGCGTAGGGAATACGATTGCTAAAACGGTTGATAATTCAGTAATAAATCTTTGGGTGATTTTAGCTGGCTTAATTGCCGCAACGGCTTGGAATTTATTTACTTGGAGATTGGGTTTGCCTTCTTCGTCTTCACACACATTAATTGGTGGATTTGCGGGTGCAGCGGTTGCTCACGCAGGATTTGACGTTTTAAAAATGGAGGAAATTATTAAGCCTTTATTATTCATTTTTCTTGCCCCAGTTATTGGTGGTATCATTGCATTTATTATTGCATTGGTAACAGTTCAGCGTTCTTTTATCAAGAAAATCGCTTGGTCTATCGGACTTTCTGCAATTACTGTTTATACTACATGGTACTACAAAGATTACATCGACATAAAACCCATCATGATTTGGATTATCGGTGTGACACTTGGTGTATTTGTGTTGGTTTACACTGGTTACCAATTGATTTACGGAAAACGTCAATCGGCTTTGAAAGAATCAACCATGTACAAACGTTTGCAGTTACTTTCTTCGGCTGCCTTTTCATTAGGACATGGTGGTGCGGATTCACAAAAAGTAATGGGGATTATTTGTGCACACTTCCACGGGTACCGCTGCAGCCACATATATCAATACTGGGAGCTCAACAGCATTACCACCACAACCGCC
>CAZHPL010000175.1:0-1987 GCA_964534495.1 uncultured Lishizhenia sp. | reverse complement strand
ACCTGAAACATCTGTACCAAAATACTTACAAGTGGCAGAAGTTGTTCAAATTAAATACCACGATAGTGAAGGTAAAATCAAAAAATTCAAACCGAATTGCGGAACATTTGATGGACATGTTATCTATCAAGATGGCAAGAAAATCATTGATGTTACGGATAGCATCACCTTGTACAAAGACGAGAAATTAGTTGCAAATGCACCTGCTTCAAATCCTTTCTTACAAGAACTTGGCGATGATAAATCAGACTTCAAAAAAGCATCCAAAGCATTAAAACCTCTTTTAGTTTACACAGAAGGAAAAGAAATCAGAGATTACGAAACGGAAGAAATTATCTTCAACAAGAAGGAATTAAATGCTGAATAGCGATACGCTTCTTTCTTTGGAGATTACGTTGAAGATGGCGAATTGAAATCAGATTACAAAATCGAATCTAAAGTGAATTCTGAAACGATGCCTTCTTGGATTGCTTTTTGTTGTTACTTGATGATCGGACTAGGAACTTTGATGGGTGGCTGGAAAATTGTTAAAACAATGGGTACAAAAATCACGAAAGTAACTCCATTGGAAGGTGTTTGTGCGGAAACTGCTGGTGCTTTGACATTATTCACTGTTTCACAATTTGGAATTCCAGTTTCAACAACACATACAATTACAGGTTCAATCATTGGAGTTGGAGCAACTAAACGTTTAAGCGCTGTTCGTTGGGGCGTGACCATTAACTTGCTGTGGGCATGGATTTTAACTATTCCTGTTAGTGCTGTTTTAGCTGTACTTATCTATTATTTTATTGAAATGGTAAAATAACAATAACGATATTCGATTTGAAAGCGATGAGGGAAACTTCATCGCTTTTTTTGTGTTTTAAAACAATATTAATAGTGCGTTAATTATTGTGAATTTATTGAATGGAAATAAGATATTTTATTTTTATTTTTGCGAGAACTATAATTAAACATTTTATGAAAAAACTATTACTTTCTTTAGCTGCTGTAGCTATGGCGTACGCGTCAAATGCACAAGTAGTGGTAGCGGGTGTATCGCCTGCTTCTGTAATCGGAAGTTATTCTAACACTTGGGCACAGCCTACAAGTGGTTGGGGTACTCCTGATTTTACTGTTCCTGGAACTTACATCGTTGATACCTTGATGATGGTAGAAGATGGATCAACTGGAACAAATGCTCAAGGACATCCTATTTCACAAGAAGGATGTAACCCTTTAATTAATGATTTAACAGGTAAAATTGCCGTTATCTACCGTAACACTTGTAACTTCAGTGTGAAAGCAAGGAATGCACAAAACGCAGGAGCTGTTGGTGTTATCATCATCAACCGTGATGCAGATCCAATCGAAATGGGTGCAGGTACAGACGGTGCAAATGTTACAATTCCAGTTGTAATGCTTGGAAACTCTGATGGTGCTGCTTTGGTAAACGAAATGGCAAACGGTTCTGTTGTATGTTTTATTGGAAACAAAACAGGATTATTTGCTAATGACTTGTCACTTTCTACAAGCGCAACATTGATCCCTAAAATGACAGCTGTTTCTTCATTGTTAGCACAAAACGGAACTGAATTCAACTTCGAAGTAGGTGCTCGAATTTACAACCCAGGTGATTCAGCTCAAACAGGTGTTTCAATCACTGCTAAAGTAGTTGATCCAAACTCTAACATTGTTTATAACAACACAGTATCAGGTTTAACAATTGCTTCAGGAGATAGCTTAGATGTAATTGCAGGTGCAACTTATTCTTTGCCTGCATTCTCTTTGGCTTCTTACCCTGCTGGAGTTTACACAATGACATATACAATTGCTATGGATAGCACTGACCAATATCCAAATGACAATACATTAACATCTACTTTCTTTTTAATTTCAACAAGAGATTGATTCAACAATGCACTCATAAATAAAATAGTTGAAAATACTATAAGTGTAATTGTCATAATCAAAACAGCAGATAAAGAAACAAATGTATTTCTAT
>CAZHPL010000174.1:0-6563 GCA_964534495.1 uncultured Lishizhenia sp. | reverse complement strand
ATGTATTGGAATGGTAATTAGTACTGTGGTTTTCGAACTACTTAAAAACAAATACATCGTTTCTCCTTCAGGTCAACCAATTGGTGCAAAACCTGAGAAAGTAAAAGTTGAAAAAGCAGAAAAAGAACCATTAAATGTGGGCAAAATCGCACAATGGTTTGGAATTTCTTCTATTTTGTTTGTGGCTTTCAAAGGCTTGATGGGATTGGATTTGATTGGTGCGTTTATTTACACCTTATGTATTGTTGCTCCAGCTTCTATTATTACGGATAAGAGTTTGACAAAAGAAGAAAAACAACGTATTTGGGTTATTTTCATTATTGCGTTTTTCGTGATTTTCTTCTGGTCTGCTTTCGAACAAGCTGGCGCTTCATTAACGTTCTTCGCGCAAGAGCAAACGGATCGTCATATTTTTGGGTTGGAAGTTCCGTCTTCTTATTTCCAAAGTATTAACGCCGTTGCTATCGTAATTTTCGCACCTATTTTTGCTATTATCTGGACAAAACTAGGGAAAGCAGGAAAAGAGCCAAGTTCACCTGTAAAACAATCGTTAGGTTTATTCTTATTGGCTTTAGGGTATTTGATTATTGCTATCGGTGTGAAAGACATTGACCCAAGTTTGAAAGTGAGTCTATTTTGGTTAGTTACTTTGTACACGGTTCATACCTTTGGTGAGTTGTGTTTATCGCCAATTGGACTTTCTATGGTTGTGAAATTAGCGCCTGTTCGTTTCGCATCTTTGATGATGGGGGTTTGGTTTTTATCGACTGCTACAGCCAATAAATTCGCGGGTGATTTGAGTTCATTGTATCCTGAAGAAGTGAAATTGGAACGTACAATTGAAGTGAAAGAATTCAACTTCTCTTCTGTTGCAGCAGATACTACGCTTCAAATCAAAGATATGGATAGTAATTTCGTGAAAGAAAACGAAAAATTGGCAGGAGGAAAAATAGCTGATGTTAAGTTGCTTTCTGATGATTTTAAAGAAGAAAAAGCACCATCTTTTGTAGAGGCGTTCAAAAACAAATTATTTGGAATTGAGCCCGTTGAGAAAAGAGATTCCTTGTTGTCAATTGCTGTTGTAAGTGATGCAAAAACAAAGATTTCAGAACACACGATGAAATTGATTGTTGGTTCAAAACCGAAATTTCACTTTGCACATTTCCTAAGTAAAGATGAAACGAAAATGGCAGTAATTAAATATGAAGTTACACCAGGAAAAGATCCAGACACAAAAGTGATTGAGATTTGGAATTTGAAACCAGAAAAACCAAGTTTCTTAGGAGTTAAAATTGACAGTTTGTACCATTTCTTTATGATTTTCGTATTCATGGCAGGAACGGCATCTGTGATTTTATTCTTGTTGTCAAGTCGTTTAATTAAAATGATGCACGGCGTTCGATAATTAAAAAAAGATAGGATTTTTGAAAAGCTGTTCGTATTTTCGGACAGCTTTTTTCATTTAATGTAAATCTATGCAAGCAAATAAACACCCAAAAGCATTGTCTTTTTTATTCTTCTCCGAAATGTGGGAACGTTTTGGTTACTACCTAATGATTGGTATTTTCACCTTGTATCTGAAAGATGCTAAACATGGTTTCGGAATGGATGAAAATGAAGCATCTGATTTATATGGAACCTTTATTGCATTTGTGTTTCTAACGCCTTTTATTGGAGGTTTACTAGCCGATCGAATCTTGGGCATCGGGTATTGCTTGATGGCTGTGCATGACAAATATGCGCTGTATGTTGCCATGTTGCTTGTCATTCTTGGAAATGGATTTTTTAAACCTAATATTTCCACCTTACTAGGAAATGTGTATAACGACGAAAAGTACATACACAAAAAGGATGCGGGCTACAATTTGTTCTACATGGGAATCAATATTGGTGCATTTGTTTGTAATTTCTTTGGCGCAGCGCTTTACAATATTTACGGATGGCCGGCAGCATTTTTAGCAGCAGGAGTTGGGATGTTTATAGGAATCACCATTTTTTGGGTGGGAACAAAACATTACGCGCATGCCGATGTGATTAAAGGAACGGCTAAAAACGATATGCCTTTGATTAATATTTTTGGTGTTATTTTATTGCCTGCTGTAGGTTTTGGATTATTGGCATTATTGTTACCAGAACCATTATTTGGAAGTAAAACGACCGATGCCTTTTTGTTTGGATGTATTCCTGTTTTGTTTTTCTATGGTCGTTTGTGGTATAAATCTCCTGAACACGAAAAACGTCCGATTGGTGCCATGTTAGCCATTTTTGTTGTCGCAATTTCTTTTTGGGCGGTGTTTAAACAAAACGGCTCAACCTTAAATACATGGGCCGATCGTTTTACCGACCGAGAAGTGCCACACAGTATTCAACCTGCCATTTCAGCATTGTATTTAGCTGAAGAAATCACTTACCAAAAAGACAGCATTCCTATCTTGGACAAGCAATTTAGATTATTGGATAAGAAACACAAAACGTTCGGCTATCCTCCGTATTTCAAAAATATCCCAAAAGAAAAATTGCCAGCAGAAGGAGAGAAAATATATGCTTTTAATACCAATATTTTTCAGTCCGTCAATCCTTTTTGGGTGGTATCATTAACGCCTTTGGTACTTGCTTTTTTTGCGTTCTTAAGCCGACGAGGAATGGAACCAACAACACCTACTAAAATGGCAATTGGTTTATTGATCTCTGGTTTATCTTGTTTGGTGATGGTGGGTGCTGTTTACGCTTGTAATAACGGTGAATTCAAATCTTCGCCGCTTTGGTTCATAAGTTCCTATTTTGTCATTACCATTGGCGAGCTGTTTCTGAGTCCGATGGGCTTGTCTTTGGTTTCCAAATTGAGTCCTCCGCGTTTGACTTCGCTCATGATGGGAGGTTGGTTTTTGGCAACTTCTATTGGAAATAAAATGTCGGGCGTACTCAGCTCCATGTGGGATGGTTACTACGACAAGTCCAATTTCTTCTACGTAAATACAGCTTTGCTATGCAGTGCGTCTTTATTGATGTTTTTGATGTTGCGTTGGTTGAATAAGATTTTTGCGGAGTATAAATAGTCGTTTGCTAAACATTATTTTCAATTAAATTGAAATCTACGTACAAGTCATTCCGACCGAATGTGAGGAATATTTCTGCTTTCCTAAAAGTGATTATGAGTCTAATTTACAATAAGAAAGTGCATAATATTTTCAAATCTGCAACTAAAAATAGTCTCATCTAGAGAAACGAAGAATACTTGAATTATTGGGTTCTATTACGAATTAAACCACTTCATAACACCTTTTCGAGCCGTCCAGAAACTTGCGATTGCGAATAAGAATAAACTAAGAATTAGTGCTGCGATAGCTTCAAGGGAAATAGAGGCTTTTAAAGTAATTCCTCCTGATGTTAGCAAATGATCGACAAGCATTTTTAACAGAATAAACGCTGTAAAACCAATACTGGCAACGATTGCGAATAATTTCATAAAGTAAAATGAAAAACTTTTGATCAAGCTATTTGGGTGAAAACCTTGTCGAAGCAGCGTTCTGATTTCATAATAGTTATTGGAAATCAACAATTGTAAATATTGTAACAAAACCAAACCAGACATCAAAAGCGCAATTACGGAAACACCAGTAATGACACCCAATAAAGTCCCAACAATACTTTTCAAGCGACTCACTGCCATTTGATCGTTCTTAGATTCCATGCCATGATCTTCCATGTATTGCTCCAATTCGCCAAATTTCCCTTCTTTTCCAGCAATCATCACTTGCGTGATTTTTCCAGGAACACCCGCTGCGAATTTTTCATTCGCATACGACATGAATTCTTCAGGTACAAGCAAGGCAGAAATTTGATTCGTAAAACCAATGATTTTTGCGTCATACCATTCTTCTTGCTTACCATTTGAAATCCGAATCTTAAAGAAAATACTCATCGCTAGTTCATCAGAAACTTGCGGAATGCCACTGGCACTCATGAAGGTATTAAGCATCACGATAAACTCTCTCGGCATAATGATTGGCACAAAACGACTTTTTCTGTCCCATTTCCATCGTTTTGAGTGCACATCGAGAAAATCGCGATTAACAGCTTGAATAAATGCATCCGTGCGAAAGGGAGGTACGTACTTGTCGTTGGTCTCCAGCCAAACTCTAAAATTATTACTGACAATCGGTTGAACGTCTTCAATAAACGATTCTTGCTTCATGCCAGCCAATTCTTCTTTTTCAAAATCTGTTTTTGTGATTCCAAAAGAACTTGAACTAGTGACTTTGCGTTGCACAATCAAGATGTTGCGTCCTAAGATTTCACTGTCTTCTCCAAATTCATTTACACGAACCAAATAGTGAACTGAAGTAACCAAAAACGTTAGACCAATAAAAGCACCGACAATTGCAATAAATAATTGCTTAAAATCTTGAGTGCGGAAAAGAAGTTTGCGTAACATGACCTAAAGGTTTATTTCTCGGTTAACATGAATTTCATCAGTTGGATCCAAAGTCGTCAAAACAAAGCCGGCTTTCAACTCGTCCACTCTTTGCTCAATTAAGCCCATACAGATGCGTGCGTTTTCTTTATCTAGGTGCGAAAAAGGTTCATCTAAAATCAACCAATCAAAAGGTTGTAAAAGCGAACGAATGATTGCGACGCGTTGTTTTTGTCCCATGGAAAGCACTTCACATTTATCATTCCATCGGTTTGAAAGCCCAACTTTTTCAAGCATTTCTTTTGCATAATCCAATTCAAGGCAATGGGTTAATTGAAGCTTTAAACTAAAGTTCTCGGCCACAGTCAATTGAGGAAATAACTGTAAATCTTGATAAACAACCGCTAGCTTTTCTCTGCGCAAAGTGGTCCAATCATCAATGGTAAACGATTTTATGGATGTGCCGCCCATTTTGATTTCACCTGAATAATCAGAACGCAAACCCGTCAGCAAATGCGTGAATGTCGTTTTTCCTTTTCCGCTTGCTGCATTTAATAATATACGCTCACCTGCTTCAAATACCCAATCATTTCCCCAAAAGGATTCTTTTTTGATCGAATCAGTGAGAGGAATTGGAACGATTTGCTTAAACTCAATGTTCATGTTGTGAATTTACGGATGAAAATCAAGAATCATTCCACAAATTTGACCGAATTCTCAATATAGTTCAATGCTTGTTGAAAAATACTTTCAGTCGAGTAGGGGGAAAGAGGTATCAAATCAGGATAACGATTCAGCCAAGTTAATTGTCGTTTGGCATAATTCCGTGTATGCTGTTTTATTTTTTCCACACAAGTATTCCAGTCGTATTCACCATCCAAGTATGAAAATACTTCTTTGTATCCAACTGTATTCAAGGATTTTAAGTTCCTAAAGTGTTCCACAGATTTTACCTCGTTTAATAAACCTTGTTGAATCATTTCATCAACACGGAGGTTAATTCGTTGGTACAAATCTTCCCGATTCCACTGGATGGTAACGCGGATGGTTTTCCCTGGAAATTGGTTTTTGAATCCAGCTCTTTGGTCTGAAAATCGTTTGCCAGTAATGCGAATTACTTCTAGAGCGCGAATAATTCGAGCTGGATTTTTTTGATCCACAGAAGCATAAAAAGGCGGGTCTTTTAGAGCTAATTCTTGTAGTAAGTTGTCAAGTCCATTTTCCTCTTTTTGACGCACTAATTTTGCTTTTACCTTTTCATCAGTCGGCAATTCATCCAAACCGTAAACGAAAGCGTCCACAAACATTCCTGAACCACCTGCTACAATCAAATAATCATTTGAAAGAAATTCTTTTTCCATGATGGCTGTAGCCTCTTGTGCGAATTGGGCAGCTGTAACTTCGTCTTGGAGGCTGTGTGAATCGATAAAATGATGTACAATACCTTGTTTTTCTTCAAAACTCGGTTTTGCAGTGCCTATCGCTATTTCTTTATAAAATTGTCTGGAATCAGCAGAAATGATGGAAGTTTTGAATTGTTTAGCTAAGGCAATAGAAAGTCCCGTTTTACCTGAAGCAGTTGGACCTTGAACAATAATCAGTTTTTTGTTACTTAAATCTATTTCCATGAAAGATAACGGTTGTAAACAGTTTCCACATAATCCACAGCATGACCACGATAAGCACCGCATTTTAAAGATTCGGAGCGGTAAAAACGTGGATCGTCCAATTTTTCAACCATTAATTCAACATTATCATCCCAAAGTAAAGGGTCGTAGCCATTTTCAGCGGCCAATTTTTGTGCATCTTGAATATGACAAGTACCAGCATTATAAGAAGCCAAAGTAAATTTGATGCGCTGCGCCTTGTCTGGTATACCTGACCAAATCATATATGTATTGTTCAACAGCTTCATTCCTCCTTTTATTTGAATTTCAGGATTTGAATGCGGATAAACACCATAAAGAGGGCCAACATGCGGCATGAATTGCATCAAACCAAAAGCACCTCCAGCTCCTCTTGTGTAAGGATTAAATCGCGATTCTTTGTAAGAAACCGCCGCCAATAATTTCCAATCCCATTTGTAGGATTTGGCTACTTTTTTAAAGATTTTATCGAATGGTGAAAGTTGACCTTTTCCGATCGGTAG
>CAZHPL010000173.1:0-6625 GCA_964534495.1 uncultured Lishizhenia sp. | reverse complement strand
AGATGGCTTACGTATTATGGAGCGAATTGGTTGGTGGGGACACATTGCAATGGTGTTCGCTTTCTTAAACTACTTACCGTATTCGAAGCATTTTCACATCGTTTTGGCATTTCCAAATACGTATTATTCCAATTTGAATAAAAAAGGAAAATTCACGAATATGGAAGCCGTTACCAACGAAGTGAAATTAATGTTGGACCCAAGTGCTGATCCATTTGCAGCACCGGCAGACCCGAATGCAACACCACAGCGTTTTGGAGCAAAAGATGTAACAGACTTGACGTGGAAGAATTTATTGGATGCTTACACGTGTACGGAATGTGGACGATGTACTTCTTCTTGTCCAGCAAATTTGACTGGTAAAAAACTATCTCCTCGTAAAATCATGATGGACACACGTGACCGTTTGGTTGAAGTGGGTGAAAACAAGCGTAAAAATGGCGCAGATTACGAAGATGGAAAAAGCCTTTTAAGCTATATTTCGGAAGAAGAAATTTGGGCGTGTACTTCTTGTAACGCTTGTGTTCAGGAATGTCCAGTAAACATCGACCCGTTATCCATTATTGTTGATTTACGTCGTTATTTGGTAATGGAAGAATCAAAAATCCCTACTGAATTGACAGGTATGTTGACGAACATCGAGAACAATGGTGCACCTTGGCAGTTTTCTCCAAGTGACCGTTTGAATTGGGCAAACGAAGATTAATAACAAGATTACGAATTTCAGTTTTTGAATATACTATGAGCAATTTACGCGTACCTACAATGGCCGAAATGATGGCCTCCGGTGAAACACCAGATGTATTATTTTGGGTAGGATGTTCTGGAAGTTTTGACGATCGTGCAAAGAAAATCACGAAGGCTTTGGTTAAAATATTGAACCATTGCAACGTGAAATTTGCCGTTCTTGGAACAGAAGAAGGTTGTACAGGTGACCCTGCAAAGCGAGCTGGAAATGAATTTACGTTCCAAATGCAAGCGATGATGAACATTCAAGTATTGAATGGTTATGAGGTAAAAAAAATCGTAACGGCTTGTCCGCATTGCTTCAATACATTGAAAAATGAATATCCTGAATTGGGCGGTGAATACGAAGTTGTACACCACACGCAATTGATTCAGGATTTAATCAATACGGGCAAATTAGCTTTAGAAGGAAGTCAAACCTATAAAGGAAAACGCATTACTTTCCATGACCCTTGTTATTTAGGACGTGCGAATGATGTATATGAAGCGCCGCGTTCACTCATCGAAAAATTAGATGCAGAGTTGGTGGAAATGAAACGTTGTAAAACGAAAGGGTTGTGTTGTGGAGCTGGTGGTGCGCAAATGTTCAAAGAAGCTGAAAAAGGAAACAAGGAAATCAATATTGAGCGTACAGAAGACGCTTTAGAAACTAATCCTGAAGTAATTGCAACGGGTTGTCCATTTTGTAACACCATGATGACAGATGGCATCAAGCATGCAGAGAAAGAGCAAGAAATAAAAGTGTTGGATGTTGCCGAATTGATTGCCAATGCAGCCGAACTTTAACAGCCTATTTTCCGAATTCCCAGACTACAGTCGCGTTTGGTTATACTTGTCCGATCGTAAGCTGGAGCAAAAAGAAGTTGCTTTTGTGACCGAACAATTGAACGCGTTTACTTCGCAATGGGCGGCGCATAACAAACAACTGATGGCTGCAGGCGTTTTGCTTTTTGACCAATACATTGTACTCACAGTCAACGAAGAAGTGGAATCTGCTTCGGGTTGTTCTATTGATAGTTCTGTTCGTTTTATCAAATCGTTAGGTCAACAATTACATGTTGACTTTTTCAATCGTTTAAAAGTGTTGGTTGTTGAAAACGGAGCGACGCAACTTGTATCCTATTTTGACGCTACAGCGCAGCAAATGCATTATTTAGACCCGATGATAACCAATCTTGGGGAATTGCGCTCAAATTGGCTTAAATAGTCTCTTTCGAAGTTTTCATCGCATTAACAATTTCTGTTTTGAATAAAAACATTTAGAACAAATTTCTAAGTAGTATTTTTTCATAGAAAAACTTTAAGTATTTCCCATCACACTTTTACTGAAACATCAACTCCCCTGCCCCGGCGGAGGAGAAAAGCTTTGCGAAGTGGTTTCTCGTTCAGCCATGCCTTGGGAAAAAGCGACTAGAGGAAGCTCTTTTCGCAGGCTAACTGGCTTGAGAAAGCACAAGCAAACTTGCATTCGTAGACGGATTAGGCAGCCAAAAAAAAGGTGCTCCGAAGAACACCTTTCCTATTAACCTCAGTTCGATTATCAAAATTAGGTTCAGACCGCTCAGAAACAATAAGTTACGGTTAATGCGTTTGAAAATGTATCGGGATACATTGATAATGCATAAAGATGTAAATTGTTGTTTATCAGCGAATATTTTAAAAGCTTTATATAAAAAGTCTGTTATCCTTCGTTGCTCCCTATCAATTTAGCCCGCTAAATTTTCTAGTGAACGCCTTGTCTAACAGATTTTTATAATAATCTGAACTTTAATTTTACAATCGAACTGAGGTTCTTATTTCAACAAATTGACATGACCTGGAATTCGCTTATTGAGGTTGTCCTCTTTTGAACGATACAAGATCAAGTAGGAATATGTACCGTCTTGGCATTTCTCGCCTTTATACGTTCCATCCCAACCTTGCGTTGGATCCGTTGTAGTAAAGACTAATTCACCCCAACGATTGTAGATGTAAAGTACATACGTTCCTTGCTGCACCCCTGCCGTTACAACTGGATACCAAATATCGTTAATACCGTCACCATCTGGAACGAATGAGTTCGGCACATAGATGATTTCTTGACTGCTTAATTTGATTACACGAACTGCTGTGTCTAAACAACCGTGCTCTGAAACAGCATACAAGGTTATTTGATATTCGTTACCTGAAGTGTCAGAATAAGTTATCATACCTGGCTCGTAAGTTGACGAATCAATGATGCCATTTCCTAAATCCCATGTATAATCAACACCTCCGTAGCTTGTGTTGGTTACAGTTACATTAGGTTCTTCTGCTGTAATATAATCAGATGAAACCTCGAAGGAAGCAACTGGTTGTGGGTATACACATACGATATCGTTTTGTGTGAAAGTAGCTGAACAACCATTTGTACCTGTCGCAGTTAATGAAATGTCATAACATCCTGCCTCCTGGTATGTGTAGCTCAAGTTTCCATTTGTGGAAGAAACTATTGCTCCATTACCTAAATTCCAAATAGAGTTGCTTGTGTTGTTACTTGTGTTGGTCAATTTAATGGTCAACGGTCCACAACCTTCTGTTTTATCAACTGTGTATGATATTGTCGGTAAGCTTGCCAACGTTACGGTTGCACTTGCTGGAGCTGCCTCACAGCCATTTAGTGTGTATGTAACAGTATACGTTGTATTTACCGCAGGAGCTACATCGATAGATGCTGTTGTTCCTCCTCCAGGAGACCATGCATACGTTCCGACACCTGCAGTTGATGAAGGAACAGCCGTTAATGTAACTGTATCTCCTTGACATGAGTTCACGTTTCCTACGGTTACGGTTGGTTGAACAGTCAACGTAACATTTGCGAAAGCAGTATCACCCGGACAGTTATTCAAGCTGTAAATTACACCATAGGTTGTTGGTGATGAAGGTGAAACAAGGAATGTTGGAGAGGATGTAATTGCTCCACTTGGCAACCAAGTATATGTTCCTGTGCTTGTTCCTGGAATAGGTGCTGGTGAAGGCACTGCTGTTAATGTTCCAGAACCACCAACACAGATACCAATATCAGACAATGTCACTGATGGAGGATCAGTTACGGTTACAGTTGCTGTAGTTGGTGCACTTGGACAACCGTTCAATGTGTAAGTAACTGTATACGTTGAAGTAGCTGCTGGTGTAACTGTAATTGATTGAGTAGTTTGATTATTTTCTGACCAATCATAAAACCCGCCTAGAATATCTGGTGTTGCTGTCAATGTTGTTTGACCACCTGTACAAATACCTGTACTTGGTAAAGAAACAACAGGTGTTGGTTTAACGGTCACTGTAATCGTTGCAGGAGTAGAAGCACATTGTGTAGTGTTGTTAGTGTAAATAACACCATACGTAGTAGTTACTGTAGGACTAACTGAAATAGTTGAAAGCGAACCAATGTTTGGTGTTCCACCTACTATAGACCATGTATAGCCACCTGTATTTGGCATTGAGGTTGTTCCTGTTAAGACAACACTGTTACCCGAACAAACTGTAGCAGTTCCTGAAACGTTAACAATTGGAATTGGATTAACGAATACTGTTCCTGTCACTGGTGTTCCACTTGTACATCCGTTTGGATCTGTTACAAATACTGTAACAACCGTACTACTTAACGGTGTTATTGTTGCTGAAGAAGTTGTATTTGTTGTTGGAACTGGTGCTGACCATGTGAATGTTGGTGGATTCGATGGGTCAGTAAATGCTCCTGTATAAGCAGCATTGATTGTTACACTACTTCCTGAACAAGCTGAAACTGGACTCAAGGTAACTACTGGATTCGGCACCTGTGTAATGGTTACTGAACTTGTTGCTGTACATCCATTTGAAGGTGAAGTTACTGTTAACACGTATGTTCCAGCGGTTGTTACAGTAATTGAGCTTGTTGTAGGTCCATTACTCCAAGCGTAATCTCCTCCACCATTACCTGTAAGTACTATAGATGCATGGTTACAATCCAATGTTGTGCTACCCGTTGTATTAACAATAGACGCTGTTGGTGGAGTTGTATTTTGAGTAATTGTTATTTGACCTGTATTTGTACATCCATTTGCACCAGTAACGGTAACAGTGTAAGTTCCGCCAGCTGTAATACTTGCATTAGCAGACGTTCCTAAACTATTAGACCATGCATAAGTTACTCCACCTGTTGCTTCCACATTTATTGAAGAATTGGTACATGTTATTTCAGAATATCCAGAAAGGTTGTTGATACCAACTGTTGGTGTTGTAATGTCTTGTGTGATGGTGATTGTAGTTGTTTTAGGACATCCATTAGAGTCGTTTGCATTCAATGTATATACACCTGGAGTTGTCACTGCCAATGTAGCACCTGTACCACTTGTAGGTCCACTCCAAACATAATTTGAGCCACCTGTACCTTGAAGGTTAATCGTTGTTGTAGTACAAGTTAATTGGTTCGTTGTATTCGTCAAGTTGGTAATTGCAACTGGAATAGTACTTAATGTTTGAGTAACCGTAGCTGTTTGTGTTGCTGTACAACCATTTTGGTCAGTAATTACAGCATTGTATGTACCTGCAGCAACTGCTGCTAAATCTTCAGAATTTATGGTACCGTTCCAAACAACATTTAATGTACCTGTTCCTCCAGTTGGAGTTAAATCAACTGAACCTGTATTACCTGCACACAATATGTTTGTAACATTCACAGTACTTGTAATTTGTGTAGGTGCTGTAATTACAACCGTTGCACTTCCTGGACATCCATTTGCATCAGTAACTGGGTATGTATGTGAACCTTGGCTAACCGTAAACGTTCCAGTACCAGTGTAACCTGAACCACCCGTTGTACCTCCAGTAGCTGTTACAACAACTTGTGTTTGATCATTATAACAATTCAAGTTGGTCATAGCTGGAGTAGCTGTTACAACAACTGGGGAAGGCTCAGTAATAACAACTGTTACGACATCTGAATTACCTTGTGAGTCAGTAACTGTATAGTTGTATGTTCCAGGGCCTTCGGTAAATGTTCCCGTTCCAGTATATGTTGGTAGACCACCTGTAGCAGTAACTGTAATTGTTGCCTGACCACCGTTACAAGCAATGCCAGAAGTAGTTGCCATAGCCGTTAATGCTGCCGGTTGAGAAATGTTAATAGTAATTGTACTAGAACAACCATTCGCATCTGTAACTGGATAAGTGTATGAACCAGCTGTTACTGTATATGTACCCGTACCTGAATATGCAGGTGTTCCACCACTTGCGGTTACAGTTACTGTAGAAGTACCACCATTAGAAGTGATTGGTGTGAATGTGGCATTAGCTACCAATGGTGTCGGTTGAGAAATCGTTGCATTTACTGTAGTTGAACAACCAACGAAATCTGTAACCGTGAATGTATATGTTCCTGCTGCTAAACCTGATGTAGATGGTGTAATTGTATACGGTGCAATACCTCCTGAAGGAGTGATTACAACGCTTCCATTAGCCAATCCATTACATGTGACATTGTTTACTGCATCAACTGTTGCTGTTGGGTTTGCGTTAATCGTTAAATTTAAGATATCTGTGTTACAACCTACTGTGTGCGTGTATGTTCCACTTGTTGTATAAGTAGTACCATTTACTGCCCATGTGTATGATCCACAAGCAGTTTGGTTAGTTGTAGTGGTAATTGGAGTTGTTATTGTCAATATCAACGAATCCGTTCCACAAGTTCCTGCGTGTAAGTAAGTGCCACTAGTTGCATACGTATTTCCGTCAACTGGCCAGGTATATGGTCCACATTGACTGATTGTAGTTGTAGAGTTAGTTGCAGGACTCAACGTGAAGTTCAAGGTTACTACGCTGTCACACCCACTTGCTGCGCCTCCTACGATGGTGAACGTTGCTGTGTTGTTGCTCGCTGCAT
>CAZHPL010000172.1:0-6731 GCA_964534495.1 uncultured Lishizhenia sp. | reverse complement strand
CATTGATGAATTAAAAATCACACAAGCCATTGACCCCAAAAAAGATGTAGACGGTTTTCACCCAAGAAATTTGGGAAATATGATTCTAAATATTCCGGGGTTTGTTTCGGCTACACCTGCTGGAATTATGGAATTAATTGCACGCAATGGAATTGACACAGAAGGAAAAAACTGTGTGATTATCGGAAGAAGTAATATTGTAGGAACTCCGCTTTCCATTTTGCTTGGAAGAAATGCCAATCCTGGAAACTGTACGGTTACTTTGGCACATTCTAAAACTGAGAAATTGGCAGAGATTTGTCAAAAAGCAGACATTCTCATTGCTGCTGTAGGACAACCTGAGTTTGTCACTGCTGACATGGTGAAAGAAGGGGCTGTTGTCATTGACGTTGGTACGACACGTGTGGAAGATGCAAGCAAACCAAAAGGTTGGAGATTAGCGGGCGACGTGCGATTTGCTGAAGTTGCACCTAAATGCAGTTTCATTTCACCTGTACCCGGAGGTGTTGGCCCAATGACCATTGCGTCTTTGATGATGAATACCTTAAAAGCAATGGAATTAAAAGGAAAATAATGCAGACATTCAAAATCGAAGGCGAGTATATTGAGTTGATTGCTTTACTCAAAGCACTTGGAATCGCAGAAACGGGCGGACATGCAAAGCATATTGTGGATGCCGAAATGATTCTACGCAACGGAGAAATCGAAACCAGAAAACGCGCCAAACTTATCCCCGGAGATCTCATTGAATTGGAAGATATTAAGATTAAGCTTGTTTAGTTAGTGTACTTCCCTGCAGGCATGCCCATTTCGACGGTTTTGTTGAGCGCAACTTTGGTAATTCTGACTCCGTAGTTAGCAGATCGAACTTTTAACCATCCATATTGAAAACCTCCATTTTTCAAAAACCTGTATCCCACATAATGCTCACCTTGATATGAACAAGAAAAAGGTGCATTTGGTACATATAAGTTAAACATAACACTTCCCATCCATTCCTGAGTTGAATCTATTAACTCGTTTTCATCGAAAACTTTGACTTGGTTGTACATTCCTGTTTTTGAAAACTGAATTTCGTTTTGTGTTCCTGCCAAAACAATACTATGTGAATAATTTGCACAAGGATAACTTGCACTTACAAACTGATACCAAGACTTGGCACTGATGTAGCTATCATAAGTTCCGTCATAATTTAAGTCCAATGAATCCACGTCCAATGAGTCACTTGGAGAAGGAACCGTTCCACAACCTGAAGGGTGATTTACAATCGTATCGATTGAGGTCACCACACGGTTACTATCGATAGGTATTTCAACAATATCAAAGGTCTTAACAACAGGAGAATCCTCTTTTTTACATGAAAAAAGCAGCGTTATGAGCACAAATAAAAAGAAGCTCCTCATTTTATTCTTTTACTTCAAATACCTAAAATCCTGACCTGACTTTATCGTTTTCAAGGTTTCAAAAATCAAACGAATACAGTTTTCCACATCTTCTCTTTGTACCATTTCAACGGTTGTGTGCATATAGCGCAAAGGCAATGAAATCAATGCACTCGTAACTCCTTCATTAGAATAGGCAAAAGCATCTGTATCTGTTCCTGTCGAGCGCGAAACCACGGCTCTTTGGAAAGGAATTTTGTTCTTTTCAGCGGCTTTAATAATTTGTTTCAAGAAGTTATTTTGTACAGCTGGACCATAAGTTAAAACAGGACCATCACCTGATTTTTGATCCCCATTTTCAACTTTGTCTACCATTGGCGTACCCGTGTCGTGACAAACATCTGTAATTAAAGCAACATCAGGTTTAATGCGATGCGCAATCATTTCTGCACCTCGCAAGCCTATTTCTTCCTGAACAGCGTTTACAACGTATAAAGTGAAAGGTAATTTGGTTTCATTTTCTTTCAAAAGACGAGCCACCTCTGCAATCATAAACCCACCTACTCTATTGTCTAAAGCGCGACCAACGTATTTGTTTTTGTTCAAAATCATGAATTCATCCTCAAACGTTGCAACACAACCTACATGCACTCCTAAAGCCTCCACTTCTTCTTTGGAAGAACATCCGCAGTCGAGGAAAATATTTTTCATGCTTGGGGTTTCCTCTTTTGTATGGCGCATGTGTATAGCTGGCCAACCAAAAACCGCTTTTACAATTCCTTTGTCTGTGTGAATATTAACACGCTTTGAGGGAGCTATCATGTGATCTGAACCACCATTCCTTTTCAAATAAATAAAGCCATCTTTGGTGATGTAATGCACAAACCATGAAATTTCATCCGCATGTGCTTCAATCACAACTTTGTAGTCCATTCCTGGATTGATTATTCCGGCAACCGAACCATAACTATCTGTAATATAATCATCAATGTAAGGTTTCACGTAATCCAACCACATTTTTTGTCCTTCGTATTCAAATCCAGTTGGACTCGCGTTATTCAAATAACTTTCAAGAAATTTTTCTGAATTTTTAGTGATGATTTTTTTCATTTTAATTATTTCATTAATGTAACATTTCCTTTTGTAATCGAGTGCAAACCTCCGATACATGTGACATCCAGGTAATAATCATATACGTCTGGATCCATTTTTTTTCCTCTAAAAGTTCCATCCCAACCAATCGTAGGTTCGGTTGATTCAAAAACCATCTCGCCCCAACGGTCAAAGACTCTGAAAATCATTTTTTCGATGAAATTTCCTCGCACGTAAAGCACATCATTGTTTTGGTCTCCGTTTGGTGTAAACGCATTTGGTATAAAGACGTACGGATCATCGCAAATTATTTGATACACTTTGACTTGAACGGTGTCGCTTACATCACAAATTCCGTCTGAAACATGTAAGGTATAAATCGTTGTTTGATCAACTATGGCCGTAGTTTGCTGTTCGTTTGGATTACTCAATCCTGTTGTAGGCGTCCATTGATAGGATACAAAACCACTCGGATTTCCACTTAGTGTTACACTTGCACCTGGCAAAACCAAATATTGTGAAGCAGATGCTGTAACACTCGTTGGATCAATGTAAGAAACGTTGACAAAAATGGAATCTTCCACTAAACACCCGGAAGTGGAGGTGGCTGTCAAGTAAACGTATTGCGAAGTTTGTGGTGCAACTTGAACTGTATTTGCTGTCGTAGCCGTAATAATAGATGTTGGCGTCCATGTATATGTTAATGGAATGTTTGGATTGGTGTTAGTAACCGTTATCGTTGAATTTTGACCTTTGCAAATAGAATTGTCGCCCGATAAACTTACGCTTGTGCTCGTAAATTGAACATAAACACTATCAATTGCAGGACAATTTCCATTCGAAGCACTGAAGAAATAATATCCGTTTTGAGGATCATTAATGGTAATTGCAGCTTGAGTTAAGTCCGTGTTAAGTGTATCTGAAAACTGATTATTAGAAGACCAAACAAATGTATTTGCTCCATTGGTCGTTTGAGACGTAATGGTTATTGGTGTTGATACACAAAGCGAAATAGTATCCTGCATCGCAACCTGAACGGTTGGATTTACTACAATAGTAGCTGTTTCAGTGTCAGAAGTTGGGCAAGTTGGATCTTCGATATACAAACTAACCGTGTATGTTCCTGGTGTTGAATACGTAACAGTTGGATTTGTATTCACTGAATCAACCGTTCCATTACCGAAATTCCACAGAAAATAAGCTGTTTGTACCGAAGTATTATTGAGTGTGACACTCAGCGGTGAACATCCAGAGGTGTTGTTGAGGGTGAACTGTGCAGTCGGAGGTGAATCAAATACAACAACAACACTATCCTTTTTATGGCAATATGGATTTCCGACTTCTACATAGTATTTTCCTCCAGGTGCATTGACAACAATAGAAGGCTGTGTTGGAGCATTTAAAGGATTTGTCATATTAGGAGAAGTGGACCAAATAAAATACGTTCCTGTTCCGTTACTATTCGCTGTAAGTGTTGCAGGTGTTGAGTTACAGAACTTCAAAGTATCAGACACATTCAATTGAATGGAATCCAATACAGTGATGGTAACAATTGCTGTATCTGTTAAATCACAAACGCTATCCGTCACATACAAATTAACCTGATAGGTACCTGCATCTGTGTAAGTTATCACTGGATTAAAAGTCGTGGAATCATATTGACCGTCACCAAAATCCCACAAGTAGGAATCATCCTCAGTGGATGAATTATCAAAAGTTACCGTGAAATTATTACATCCTGCCACTTGATCGGTCGTAAACTCAGCATGGGGAATGATTTCCGTATTAAACTTATAAATGATATTATTACAATTATTACTATTGTTCGTCGCAGACCAAGCACCCGGTGTTGTTGGAAAATCGCTATGTGCCCCACATCCACCACAAACGGCTTGAAAAACAATTCCATTTTTATCGAAACGAGATGTGCCACCATCCACATGTTCTTCTGCCTGATTTCCACCTAGATAAGTACCATATAAAATCCCTGCAAAATCTCTTTTCAATACCAATAAATAAAAGTCAAAACCATTCGGCGGTGTTGCTTGAAAGGCATCAGGTGTAACTGGCATTCCTGACAAAGGAGAACTTTGTAAAATGTTTGCTCCCCATCCAGAAACGTAGATGTTCCCACAAATATCAACAAGAAAAGCTGCTGGTGAAATATGAATGGATGTTGAACCATTTCCAAAGCGAGTGGAAGCAATATTTTGAGTGAGTGTAGAATCCATTTTAATGATAAAATTACTACTGTTTCCGTTGGAATAAGCCGCATTGAATACAGGGAATGTTCCTCCAACGGATTGCCCCAGTAAATACACATTATTATTTCTATCTACCTCGACAAAAAACACTTGGTCGTATTGGTTTTTCCCAACATAAGACGCTTGTATAATTATGTTCCCCGACACTTTAACTACAAAACCATCGGCTGTACCACCTGCATTTGCGGGCTGCCAACCACCATTTGTAGCAATGATATTCGTAGATTTTGTTCCTCCAGCAAAAACCACTTTCTGGGATTCATCCACCTTTACAGAATAACAAGCATCATCTGCTGAACCTCCATAATAACTAGAAAAAATCATCGATTGAAAGTTCGCAGCCAATTTAAAAACGACCCCATCTTGTCCACCACCATTCGTTGCTTGAAAAGCATTTGACACAGGAAAATTGGTTGATTTGGTACATGAAGCCACTAAAATATTATTGGAAGCATCCAACATGATTTCTCCTCGAAATTGGTCTCCATAATTAGATGTCAAACCTGAATACGAACCAGCACTGTTGTAGGGAAGAGACGCTGTATTGTAATTAATCCCGTCATTGGATGAACCTCCTACAAGTGTTGAACCTAATAAATTATGACCGTCAGGACTAAATTTCGCAACGTAAATATCAACTCCCTGACTGGAAAAATAAACACCATTATAATAAAACTGAGCGGCTGATCCTCCCCCATGCGTTGTTTGAAATGCTCCGGCAGTTGTTGGAAAGTCAGCACTTGACGTAGCACCAAATACATACAAGTTGTTGTTTTGATCACAAATCATACTATTCGCCGTTTCCGTTCCGCCTTGGTTATTTCCACCGCCTAAAAATGTACCCCAAAGCATCTGTGTTCCCGTTGGATTGTATCTCGAAATGAAAACATCAGAAACACCATAACTTATTGTACCCGCTGTAAAATTGGAGTTAACATCATAAGCATTATTGTCCGGTTGAGGGTAGTTACTTCCGTAAATTGTACCTGCAGAAAAAGCCGTTCCATCGTGTCCGTATGTTGCAGTCATCCCAAAATTATCAGAAATCGCACCATCATAAGTCGCAAAAACAAGAACAGGGTCAATAACAAGCATTTGATTCTGATCGTAAGAGCCTAGCTTGAATGTCAAATTATCACCCTCTAATTGAAAAGAACATTTCACTTCTTGTTGTTTTCCATTTATCCACTGATATGCATACGGCTTTTGCTCCATGATTTTACCCAATTCAGTAGAAATCACAAGGTTTCCTTTTTTGTCAACGTTTATGGATTTTTGTCCCGCGTAATTGATTTTAATGATATTCGGATCAAACGTTGGCGCAACAATGAATTCATATTTCATTTCATCCCCTTTCCCCGAAACTTTAAAATCAACCCCATTATAGAAATCATGCATAACAACCTCGTCATATCCGTGCACATCCGAAGCCCATTTGGAACGGTCATTCCCAATGAAATAATTAAAATAATAAGGCGTTGGTGACTTCTTCTCGATGTAAGAAACTTCGTTTGAACCCACAAAATTAACGTGCACCAATGTTTGGCGAATTTCTTCTCCTTTAAAATGCGGATCGTGCATCGCATGTGCTTTGTGAAGTGCAGATAAATCCTGTAAATGGAATATCATTTTATGCTGTTGCACCCAGATTTTACCGCCGTCCATTTTGGCGTTGAACAATACACCTTGTGGCCATTGCCCTTTGTTTTCAAACAATTTTCTATGATTATCAGCGGATTGCAAATTGCGTTGCTGTGCAGCATATTGCGCCCAAGAGGTCGTTGATAAAAGGAGAGAAAAGAAAATTGCAGGTAACAATTGTCTCATTTAGCTAGTTTTTGGATGCACCAAGTTACGAAAAATTAATATAAGTCTAATACATTGTTCGCATGCGTGTTCATCAGTCTTTTGATTAACTTCGTACTTATATTTAGTGAGAATGGAAAAAAACAGAATTTGCGACTTATTTGGCATTGAATTTCCCTTAATCCAA
>CAZHPL010000171.1:0-6732 GCA_964534495.1 uncultured Lishizhenia sp. | reverse complement strand
GAACGGTCAGCCAACCGCGCAGAAAAGCGACTGAAAGAAGCTCTTTTTGCAAGGTCATTTGGCGTAACGATTCCGTGAGCAAACTTGCAGGCGTAGACGGTTGCGTAGGCAAAGTGGGAGGGAAGGCGCCCAAAATAATTGAAAATTTAAAAAGGTAAGAATTGAAAATTAAGAGTAAGTTCTATTCTAGTTAAGTACTATAGTAAAAAGCTCAGTTAAAATCATATTGAACGGTGTCATTTCATATCTGTAGCATTTAAGGTCAGCTTGTTCTACAACATAAATTCTGTGGTTTTTGAAATCTTGGTAGAAATCGAATCCTGTTTCAAATCCTGAGTTAACTCCAACCTTTATCGTTTTTAGTGTTCCACTAGCATCAAATTCCCAAATAGCTTGGTCATTATTAACATTTACGGAGTCAATTTTTTCAAAGTACATCTCACAATCAAGGCTTTTAGAAGCAACTAATTTCCATTGTCCAATCAGCTCATTCGTCATATTCCATGATTCTTTCCGAGATAAGTGTATTTTTCGAAAAGAAGTTAGTTTGCTAAAAAGATTTGCATTTTGGTCTACGTCTACTCTGAGAAAAAATGAGTTGAAATCGATGTATTCTAGATTTAAAATTTGGTAACTGTTTCTTTGGTTTATGGTGATTTTTTCATTTTCTAAATCTATCGAATATGGAAAAACAAATCTTTTGTAAAATCGCTCCATCTCTAACGGATAGAGTGTTTTTTTGTCAAAACGCCAATAATTGAATTCGGGTAGACTTTCATTGGATTCGATTTTTAAGCTATCATTTTGTGCGTTGAATAGGTATTCTGATTTCAAAAACCATTCACCACCTAACAATCCATTTGCAAGAAAGTAATTCAGTACTTTTTTGTGTTGCATCAAATTAACTTGCGCTTCGTATTTAACAAGTGGAAACAACAAAAGAACTAAAATGATGAATCTTGATTTCATACCTAACTAACTCGTTTAAACTCCATTTATTGTAACCCACAATTTTAACGAACATTATCAATGCCCTCGTGTTTAGCTTCGTAGTGAATGATAATTTTACGCCTCTAAATTTTTAAAATGATTTTTCTTTACGTTTTGGCCTTAATTATAGGTGCTCAATCACTCTTTTCGTATGCTTTTTTTCAGCAAAGTGAAATGGTATTTACAGTGATTGGAATGGTGCAACTTGTATCCTTTTCAACGGCTTTTGCACTTTTACTGCGCTATTTTAGAAAACGTCCCAAAAACAATTACAAAAAAGGTTTTTATGCTTTCGGAGCGATGATTGCCTCCGGCGTTCCGGGACTTGGTTTTTTGATTCCGGGATTGATTTGGATGTTTACGGGGAATGAAATAGCTCTCTACATTGGATGGAGCCTTGCGGGAATGTTGTTTGTTGCCATTCTTTTCGGGATTTTTGTGGGAAGATGGAATTGGAAAGTGCACCGTGTTGAACTCAGTTTTCCGCATTTACCTGAATCCATGCATGGGACAAAATGGTTGCAAATCAGCGATGTACATGTGGGAAGTTTTTTCAATCAATACCATAAAGTAGAAAAAGCGATTCAAAAAATGAATAGTTTGGAGGCTGATTATGTTGTATTTACAGGAGATTTGGTGAACAATGCCGCTGAGGAATTAGACGGTTGGGAGCCTACTTTTTCCAAAATTAAAGCGAAAAAAGGCAAATTCTCGATTTTGGGTAATCATGACTATGGTGATTATGTGAAATGGGAAAATGATCACGAGAAAGTGTCCAATTTGACCAAACTCATTGAAAAGCACAAAGCGATTGGTTTTACACCTTTGTTGAATAATGCGGTTGAAATGGCTCCTGATTTTTGGTTGTTGGGTGTTGAAAATTGGGGAACAGCACCGTTTCGTCAAAGTGGAAAATTGTTTGAAACACTAGCAAATGTTCCAGAAAATGCTTTCAAGTTATTATTGTCTCATGACCCCAGCCATTTTGATGAGCAAGTACTTCAAACGAATGTGGATTTGACTTTGTCAGGCCATACACATGGTATGCAATTCGGAATTGAGCGTTTTGGTATCAAATGGAGTCCCGTTTCATTACGCTATAAAAAATGGGCGGGATTGTACACGGTTGGTAAACAACATTTGTATGTCAATCGCGGTTTTGGTTATTTAGGCTTTCCGGGTAGGGTAGGTATTTACCCTGAAATCACAGAGATTATACTGAAGAAAGCTTAATCTCGTTTTTTTATCCAATTACTGATTTGGGTGTGTAAAGCAAAAGAATGATTTTGTCCTGCTTTGGAATAGAAAAGTACACCGTAATCCAATGAGAATTTTTTGAATTTCAAGCCAAATCCCATTGAGAAACCGGCAAGTCCGGGTCTGTCGGCTACTTTCAATTGTTGGCGTCTGTGGTAATCAAAACCGGTTCTAAAATGGAAGTTTTTCGAAGCCAATAATTCTACTTGTAAATTGACGTGATGTGCTAATTTCTCACCAAAACCGGGTAATTTCACAGGAATTGAATCTCCTGTCAAAGCATCGTACGTTGGACGTGCATTGGGGTCTTGGTAAACAATATCCCACTGTTGCAAATGATGACCTAACAAAGTGAAACGAAAAGGAGCGTGTTTTAATTTGAAACTAAAAGCTGCTTGCACGTCGATGGGTAATTTTGTAGTTGCATTTCCTGTAAATTCTTTAAAAACAAATCCAAGATTTCGTACAGCAAAACCGCCACTCAGCAATTGATTCGGATGTTGCATAATCGCACCAAATCCCATACAAATTCCATACGCTGTATAATGGTCGTAATTCGAACCTAGAAACTGCAAATTTCCACCAATCTGAATGACTTTGTTGATGGTTCTGCCATAGTTTGCACCAATAGAATAGTCAGAAGCGTAAAATTTACCCGTTGTTTTTCCTGTTTCGTCCGTTTCTGTAAAAGCACCGTAATTGATGTATTTGATACTTGGCGCAAACGTTCCAATTTTAGTTTTAAACGCATAATTGAATGCACCAATGTTTACTCCCGTTGGCAAAATGGATTGATTGACTTGAATCATACCATTCATTTTTTCTGTCAAAACGGCTGGATTATCATTGGCTAAACTTAAGTCGTTATCCGAAATGGAAATAATATTTCCACCAACAGCTAAACTGCGTGTTGCATAATTCGCACTTAAAAAAGCAAATCCGTTAGAGCCGACATATTGTTGCGTCTTAGCTACTAAAGGTAACAAAATGAGTAGAAGTAACGTAAATCGTTGCATACAATGTAAACGTAATATTTACTTTTTAATTGTGAAACAAAAATTTGTTTTTATTAAATAATTTCATAACTTTCGTAAACCAAAAACCAAGCATGCTGAATTTATCCGAGAAAACTGTCTTTTTTGTGGGTCATAGAGCCGGGCAGTTATTAAGCACACTAAAGGAATTAGACATGTGTGCAACTAATTTTAATTCAATACATTATCATAATACTGATCCGCTGAGCGATATTCACGGAAGTGTTTATGTGAACGGTCAAGAAGCCATTTGCAACGTTGAATATGATGTAAGCGAATTAAAAGCGCAATTTGTTGATTTTTTAACAAGTGATTTTTCAAGTGATAAGTTTTTATTGATTGGTGATCCTTCGGAATTAATTTATCAGTCCTTAACTTTATCAATTCACACAAAAGCTAATTTGAACCCCAATTTTAATTCAGCAGAAGATTTTTGTCATGCATGGTTTTATCCTATGGGTATGATTACTTCTGACGTTCGAAAGGAAATTTCAGCGTTGGTTTACGAATTGAAGAAAAATGGTAGCAACGTATTTGTTACGCGTAAAACGGATGCTGAATTAGTTGGTTTTTTACCAAAAGTGATTGAAGCATTTGAAGGAAATAAATTACAAGCTTTTGTTTCGCGAACAGAGGAGTTGGAACAGATTGTAGGGAAGACAAAAGAAAAATTACAACTTGGATAAAAAGTTACAAGCATCTATTTTTACAGAATTGATGAATCGTTATGGACGTTTCATTGTTTCGGTTATTCGCACAAAATTTGAAGGCGACGACGTCAAAGATGTTTTTCAGGATTTTTCCATTTTTATTTACAACAAAATTGGCCTTTTATACGAAGAATCAGCTGATTTATTCGACTCAAAATCTTGGATTAGAACGGTTACCAATAATTACTGTATTTCAGAGCTTCGAAAAAGAAACGCTAAGCGAAAAGTGAAATTCGTTTCAGAAGAAAAATCAGAGTTAGCACGTCAAAACTATTCTGAAACAACGGATGACTTTGAATTAAATACAGAAGGGGATAACGAGTTATTAAGTGCAATCAATCAATTTTTGAGTGAAATTCCCAAGCGCGATGCCTTGATTCTCAAAATGAAGTATTATTACGGAAAACCATCCACGTATATTAGCCGAAAAGTCAATGAAACGCACGTTGATGTTTACATTGGACGCTTAAAAGAAAAACTCAAAAAACGAACAGGTGTTCAAAATGTTGATGAATTTTTAGCGAAATACCACACGAATATCTAGTTTTCCTACTTTCAAATCTTATACTTTTCTACATTTACCCCCATGAATGATTCACAAGCGTTTTGGCAAGAAAAGTACAATCTTGGTCAAACCAAATGGGATTTAGGAGCCATTTCACCTCCGTTAAAAGCCTACATCGACCAATTAGTTGATAAGGATTGCCATATTTTGATTCCAGGTTGCGGTCATGCATACGAAGCAGCTTATTTATTTCAGCAAGGATTTACGAATGTTTACGTCGTTGATATTGTAGAAGAGCCTTTACAAGTTTTTCAATCCAAAAATCCTTCTTTTCCTGCCAATCACATATTGTGTCAAGATTTTTTCAAATTGGAACAAACCTTTGATTTGATTTTAGAGCAGACATTTTTCTGCGCTATTTTACCTGAACAACGACTTCAGTATATAAAAAAAGTACAGATATTATTAGCTGAGAAAGGTAAATTTGTCGGTTTGTTATTTGACAGAGAATTTGAGAGTGGACCTCCTTTTGGCGGTAATAAAGCCGATTACGAACAACTTTTTTCTTCTGTTTTTTCATCTGTTAAAATAGAATCTTGCTATAACAGCGTTGCACCCCGACAAGGTGCCGAAGTTTTCTTCATTGCTCAAAAATAGTCGCTAGTTGTAATTTCCTCAGATTCACCAAAAATCACTACTTTTGCACCGTTAAAATTTACTTGTATGAGTTACGATATTATAGTAGTTGGAAGTGGTCCAGGTGGTTATGTAACTGCCATTCGTGCTTCTCAGTTGGGTTTTAAAACTGCGATTGTTGAACGCGAATCTTTGGGCGGAATTTGCCTAAATTGGGGATGTATTCCAACAAAAGCCTTGTTAAAGTCAGCTAATGTATTTGAATATTTATCACATGCTGCTGATTATGGAATAACAGTTGGTGAAGCAAAGCCTGAGTTTGATGCAATTATCAAAAGAAGTCGTGATGTTGCCAATGGAATGAGCAATGGAATCCAATTTTTGATGAAGAAAAACAAAATTGATGTCATCAAAGGTAGTGGAGTAATCAAAGCAGGTAAAAAAGTAGCGGTTACAGATGCAGATGGCAAAGTAACTGAATACGAAGCAGCAAAAGGTGTGATTATCGCAACGGGTGCTCGTTCACGTGAATTACCAAATCTTCCTCAAGACGGTGAAAAAATCATTGGATACAGACAAGCAATGACTTTGAAATCACAGCCTAAGAAATTAGTAGTGGTTGGTTCAGGTGCAATTGGTGTTGAATTTGCTTATTTCTACAACGCAATTGGAACAGAAGTTACTGTTGTTGAATACTTACCGAATATCGTTCCTGTTGAGGATGAAGAAGTATCAAAACAATTGGAGAAATCGTTCAAGAAAGCTGGGATTTCAGTTATGACGAACGCTTCTGTTGAGTCTGTTGACACTAGCGGAAAAGGATGCGTTGTAACAATCAAAACAGCAAAAGGTGAAGAGAAAATCGAATGCGATGTTGTTCTTTCAGCTGTTGGAATCCAAGCAAATATCGAAAACATTGGATTGGAAGAAGTTGGAATCATTGTTGACAAAGGAAGAATTTTGGTGAATGATTATTACCAAACAAACATACCGGGTTATTTTGCAATTGGTGATGTTGTTCCAGGTCCAGCTTTGGCGCACGTTGCATCTGCAGAAGGAATCATTTGTGTTGAGAAATTGGCAGGTCATCATCCTGAACCATTGAATTACGGAAATATACCAGGATGTACGTATTGCTCGCCTGAAGTAGCTTCAGTTGGTATGACTGAAAAAGCAGCGAAAGAAGCAGGATATGAAATCAAAGTGGGTAAATTCCCTTTCTCGGCTTCTGGAAAAGCTAGTGCTGCAGGAGCGAAAGATGGTTTTGTGAAATTGATTTTCGATGCAAAATATGGTGAATTATTAGGTGGTCACATGATTGGTGCTAATGTTACAGAAATGGTTGCTGAATTGGTAGCTGTTCGTAAATTGGAAACAACAGGTGAGGAACTTATCAAAACGGTTCACCCACATCCAACTATGTCTGAGGCAATCATGGAAGCTGCCGCAGCTGCATACGGAGAAGTGATTCACTTATAATGGAAATTTTGTAGATTTATCTGCATATAAATAAAACACAGAAGGAGATCGGAAGGTCTCCTTTTTTAGTAATTATGAATATGGATTCAATTATCAGAAACATAATAAAAGAAGACAATCT
>CAZHPL010000170.1:0-6735 GCA_964534495.1 uncultured Lishizhenia sp. | reverse complement strand
ACGCAGTGTGGCTTTTGCGTAGAAAAGACCTTCTGAGACCCATCTGTGCAGCATCTGCTGCAAGTTGCAAGGTTTTTTCTATTTCAATACCATATTTAGTAAATTCGTCAGCAAGCTGTCGCATACTATTAAGGGCTTTTTCTGTTTCTGCAGAACTAGAGAACGCATCTCCATAAACACGCCTAAATCTAATTGCTTGCTTTTCAATTTTTTCAAATTCTTTCCCTGCTCGCATTGCCATAATGCCGAGCGGAATTGTAAAACCAACCATGAGCTGGCGACCAGCCCATTGAGTGTTTTTACCAAAATTCAAAAGATTGGTAGATCCCTGCTTTAGTAGCTGATTAAAAAGCTGCTGTCTTTGTGCAGCAAGAGCTGTCTTTGTTGCAAGATTTTCCATATCTAAAGCTAAAGGCCGTACTGCAATCGCCTTTAAGGCACCATTTGCATCACGGCCTAGCTTTATATATTGTGTCTGAAGTGTTTTTACTCTTTCACGAGCAACCTTTTCAATGGTATCAAATTCACTTCTAAACAATCTACCAAAAGTTTTTGTAGATGCTCCAGCATATCGGAAATACTCTCCCATTGAGAGCTTGTTTCTTTCTAATGCAGTTGTAAAAGATTCTGCAGTAGTAGAAATGTTTCTAACATTAGCTGCAAACCTTCCAGTTGCATTAATGTTTTTAATTAAATTATTCTGTATATCCTGAGCAGCACGTGCTTGACGAGCACCACTTTGAAGTAGCTGAGCATTTAACTGAGATATCTGTCTCTGCAGGTTTTTAATTTCTGCAATACCCACAGACGTATCAACATTAATTATAATGTCTGATCTGATATCATCAGCCATTCATCAGCACCTCCTATTGTGTTGTTTTTATTTACTTGCTTAGAGCAGCAAATGTTGAAGCGTTTCCAGATGCTTCCTCAACAATCTTATAGACTGTTGGAAGATCTAGCAAGTCTTCAAGTGCCTTTGCGTCTCCAGCTAGCTCTGGCTTAAATTGCTGCATGGCAATTTGAACACATTCCATAAGAAGATTCATTGACTTTTCATTGTCATCGGCAACGTCCTGAATTGCCTGGAACTTCTTAAGGAATGGCCTTAAAAGAGAAATCTTGAGGGGTCTAATCTCAATTTCTTGACCATCTAATAGCTTTACTTTCTTTTCTTCATTTACGGTAGTTGCCATAATATTGTTTCCTCCCTAAAGGTTTTGGCTTTGTTAATTATATCATAGAGGTGTCTATTTTTTCGTTAAATCTTCATAACCTAGGCCCATGCCAATGCCAAATCCAGCCTTTTTAGCAGCAGCTCCTTGTAAAGAAATAATGTCGTCTGGATTATCTGTTTTTCCTTTACTAAATACTTTAGCTTTTAGCTTTTCCCAGGCATTTTCGTCTGCTTTTCCAGTTTGCTTGTCTAAGTCAACTCCCTGTATTGCAGCAAAAAACTTTTTATCATTATAGTCAAGTTCTCTTTTTACTTCTAAAATTGAAGTAAGCTCAGGCATTGATATACTGGCTTCCATTTCTTCATAATTTTTCCAAATACCAGTTAAAAATACCTCTGCCTCAAGTTTTAATAAATCAAGCCCAGACCAGTCAGTTCCACTCTCTACTGCCTGCTCTTTTACTTGCTTTTCACTTTCTTTTTTAATTTTAATGCCAGCTGCTATATCAATAATTTCATATATAGTTTGCAAATCAAAATTATCTTCTAGGTCATAGATTGTCTTTATTGAAGGGTAGTATTGCTGCATACAAATTCTTGCACATTCTGATAAAAAGAAAATAGATTCATCGTCATTTTGGGCAGTTTTAACAAACTCAAATGCATCCATAAACTGTCTTAAGTATTTTATTTTTAATGGAGATGCTTCAAACTGGGTACCATCAATTAAACTAATTAACTTAGTTTCGTATACTCTGGTGGCCATCCTACCATTATAGCAAAAACCGCCCTAGATAACTAGAGCGGTTTTCTATTAAGTTATAATTAGCTTATTAGGCTGGGATTGTGCGGTCTACGATCTTTCCGTAAGATCCGTTGTCGTTTGGAAGCAAACGGAACGAAACTTCGAACATAGTAGCCTCATCACGCTTTGCACCTACAGTAACGCTCTCAATAGAGAGTGCACGGTAAGCAACGTAAATACGCTCAATCTGGTCAGAAGCTGCACAGTCACCAGTACCTGGACCAACTGCAACTAGACCACGCTCTACTGGACACTCACCAATGTCACCTGCAGACAGGTTCAGGGTTACGTCACCAGACAGATTTGGAGCACCTAGATCAGCGTCCTTACCTGCAACTGCAAATAGGAGATTCTCTAGTGTAGCTTCAGCAAATGTAGTATTCAGGTTAACCTGCATACCTTGCTTGTATAGCTTAGCAACGTCAAGAACCTGGTCAACCTGTACCTCACCGAAGTCAGGCTGGAAGACGATCTCCAGACCGTTCATTGTATAACCAACGTTACGGAATCCTTCTTCATCGGATAGAGTAGTTCTGTACGAAACATTGTTTGTGTAGCCTGGAAGAACCCCAGCCTCTGGGATAATTCCATCTTCATATGTGAAGAGAGCAGCTGCACCAACAATGATGTTGTTGCTTGAACCACGTGTGTATGCCATAATATTCACCTCTTTTTTCTATATGGAATAAGTGGGCGATGTTTCCTCAAGCTTATTATACCAGTATTTTATTAAATAGAGGTATCGTTGTATGAGGCATTTTCAGCAGAATAGCCTTTTGTGTGATAACAATAATCAATAATAATCTTGTTTCCAGCATAAGTTCTAGCTGTTCCAAAGTCAATAATATCTCTTGTCTCTTCTAGCTGGAATATTTTAATATCATGGAAATATACTGGCAAAAACTCTTCTTTATACAAGCCAGTGGCTTCATCATAATCTGGGCTTTCCATAATCCATTTATTTAAATCTTCTGCAGATTCGTCCCCACGGTCCAGCAAATCTTGGACTGCCTGTGTTGCAAATATCAGTGCTTCTGGGTCTCCTTGCATTTTATAAAAATAATATAAAAGCTGTTCGTCTTTAATGTGTGGGAATGCCCTTCTACGCATTTTAAACATTCTGTCATATACAGCAAAAACATCTGTTGACGCTTCTGGAAAGGTTTCTGTTAATGCTTGTAGGTCAGTTGGTGCCACTGGAAAAAATCTCATAAGTCCTGCAGCAAACCTATTTGGTCCTAATGCCTCTGGTATCTTTGCTGACAAGTAATCATTAATGAAAATTGGTGGATAGGATAATGCCATTATAAAATACCTGCCTTTCTTATCCAGTTTTTGCCAACGTTTATTCCTCTTGGCCTACCGCCACGCTTTGCAGATTTAAAATTAACCCTAAAGTCAATTGGATTACGAAGATATGATGCTATGCCAGTTGTTTCTAAAAATGATTGTCTGAAATATCTGTCAAAAAATGAATCAAATACACGTTCATACTCACCTCGCACACTACCGCCAGGGTTCTCTACTCTAACTGGCTTAGAGGTAAATACTTCTTCTCCGTTGTCATCAAAAGCTAAAACCTTTTGCTTAGGAATAATTGTTACAGGAATTCCGTTTTCCATAATTTCAGCTTTATTGTAAAATGGAACCTTTGATCCTTGCTTTACAGAAGTAGATTGCCTAAATGAAGAATTGAACGAAAGTCCGTTTCCTCTTACGATATAGGATATTTCAAATAATCTAGCATCTGGCGAACCAGTCTGATACCACTCATAAACGTGATGTAGCAGTTGTGGGTTTACTCTAGCATTTGAATCTATATACTGCTTTAAAGAAGCTAGCGAAACATCTCCAAATGATCTCAAAAACGCTGGCCATCCAAGCTTTACCCCATCTAGAAATCCAAAAGTATAGCCTATTACATTGTCCATATCTCTCATGAATTGCTTGGTTACTGGTCTAATGGCTATCATTATAGATCACTCGCCTGATTATCAGATCTTCTGATTACAATTCTGTAATACTCAACATTTCCGAAAGGCCCAATATATGGCTGATTTGTTGCTATTTCAAAAATAGTTGACTTTCCTTTTCTGGGCCCAGAAGTCTCTATATAAAGTGGATTGCAATTTTTATCTCTAATATTTGTAACAATTATATTAGTAATTGAGCTGCCAGCCTGTCTACTAGAAATCCTTAGATCCTCTTTGCATCTTCCTAAAAGGATATTGTCTTGCGTCAAATCTACGTTTGGCTTAACTTCTTCTTTCCAGGCCGTTCCTGTGGCGTTAAAGTTACAAGCAATACTTCTATCTAAAATCCAATTCTTTTTTACGTTACCTAATGGCCCTTGCTCAACTATTGGATAAAATATATCTGCTTCCATTGGGAAAGCAAAGTCTGTTTTGTCTCCACATGCCATTACAAAACTCCCAATGATTTAATAGGCCTGTGATACTTTGAAAGTATCTTGTCTACTAAAATGTTCCCCGTCCCATCAAATACGCCAGCATCAAACTTGATCTTAAATTGATCAGTATTATAGTCTGAAATATATCTCTTGTAGTAGTCTAACTTTCCACACTCAATATCTTCAACTAAAAGCTCTGTTGCCCTAACTATATCTGATGGCACTTTTTTATAACCAAATTCTCCAACAACAAGATAATCAAATCCTCTTGGAAAACCTCTATAAACAAAATTTAAATCTAGCATATCTGAACCAGCAGCTGGCAATAGGTTTGGTGCTGATTCATTTCTATTAATTTTTTCTGATGTAAGCTCCTGAATTCCAAGCTTTGTCTTATCAACCTCATACTTAATTTCATATGCGTCTGGGTCAGATGAGTCAAAAACTAGGGCATTATTTTCATATAGCTTCAATAGTTTTTTAATATTATCCCAGACTGGAAGCAAGTCTGCTCCAAGTCCTACTGTGGCAAAAGTCTTTTTTCTATAGTAAAATCCATCATCAACAATAGAGTCAATAATTGCTCTTGCCAGCTCTTCGTTTTTGCGATATTCTTCTATTTCTGTAGCAGTCTCTCCTTTTGTATTTGGATCAACATATGGTCTAACGATATCTACAATATATTCATCATCATCTATTGATATGGTGTATGTATTATCATATGTATTTGGCAAAGAAATTGTTAACTTTGATGATGAATTTGACATTGCTGAATCATTGGTTACTGAGGAGTCCGCCATATCTAAAATGCTGTACTCATACTCAGTGTTTGGTGCACTAACAGTAATTGTTACATCAGTATTGTATGGCGGAACTCTCAATATTTCCATTTAAGACTTAAACTCCCTTGCCAATTCTTCTGGCGTTACAAGTCTAACGTGGCTACGTGTAAGCCATTTTTCAGCTTGCTGTGGGGTTACTAAATTATAACCTCTATATACCTTGCCAACTCCACCCCAAGAGACATTTTTGGATGAGTGAATAGCAACCTTTTCAGGCTTGGCTTCTGTCTTAGCAGCAGGCTTGGCTTTTTTTACTACCTTGCCAGTACCAATAACTCCATTTTCAACTGAAGTAATTCCAGCAACTGTGCCGTCACTAACTGAAGTGTTCTGTCTTTCAGTTGTGATTACATTTTCTGCTTCAATCTTAGCACTAGCTTCTTCAACAGCTTCTTCATATTTTTCAATTAAAGATTTGTTAATATGATCTTGAAGCGTTTCATCGTTAATATGATTTTGAAGCGTTTCAGTTTGTTCTTGAGAAATAAGTGGCTCTCCTGTTTCTAGTGTTGCAGGAATGATTTCTTCGTTCTTAATTTCTTCTGACATATTGTCTCCTTACATTTAATTTAATTATAACAGATTAATGAATAAAGGGGGCAGGAGCTAGATGCTCCTGCCCCCCTCAATAGTTAGCTTACAGACTATGCTACATCTGCAGCTGCGTCAGCGAACGCAATAGCGTCCTCTTCCTCCCACTGCACACCAAAGCGGACGAATACTGTGTATTCAATTGTGTCCTTCTTTGGCTGGTACTGGCGGTTAACGGTGATGTCCCTCTGGAATCCCCAAACACGGTTGGATGGGAATGTGAGGTCAACGTAACCTTCTGGGTAGTAAGGAACTTCCTGAACATCAATGCCAAGAACACGAGTGGTACGTGCACCACCAAATGTCTGACCCTGTCCGTCTAGGTAAGCCTGCGTGTTAGCAGATGTGTTACCGTTCTTTCCAAGAGCCTCAGCAATTGCGTCAGATAGTGTACCGTTGTTCTTAACGATACCCTGGAATGCGTCAGTACCTGCGTAGAACTTCAAGTTAGACTTGATTGCACGATACTTACGTGGCATAGCAAGAATAATTTCCTGCATAACCTCTGGAGTCCATGCATTGTCAGCTACTGTAACCAGTGCTTCGTGTGCATCTCCATTGGTCTTTACCTTGTTGACAAATCCGTTCATGATTGAAAGGAATGCGTCTGAGCCAGTTCCTGTACCATTGATCGCTAGATCTTCAATGTCATTCGCAAAAGCGTTTGTCATCAAACGAACTAGGTGATCTTCTAGTGCAGCTCCTTCAATACCATCTTCAAGAGCTTCCGCTGAGACTTCCCAGTCAAGACGGATCTTCTTGGTTGATAGCTCAACCTTAGAGAACTGAGCACCAGTGTTTGTGTAGTTACCTACAGCCTGTGCAGCTGCACGGATTACACGCTCACCAACGTTCACCTTCTCAAGCTCCATGGTGTTTGCTCGCATAGTTACACGACGACCATCCTTGG
>CAZHPL010000169.1:0-6753 GCA_964534495.1 uncultured Lishizhenia sp. | reverse complement strand
ATTCCAACTAATGAACTAAACGAAACGCTCATCTGCTTCCATGACATGTCCGCATTTTTTACATGTTCGCATATCTTCGGAACCATAAAACTCTTTGAAGCGTGGTAAAAAATCCTTTTCTATATTTTCTAAAGGAAATTTGTATTCCATTAATTTATTATTGCATTTTTCACAAAACCACATCAATCCATCCGTCAAATTGGTTCCTTTTCGGACTTTCTCAATCACCAAACCAACTGTATTTTCGCCTCGAATCGGTGAATGCGGAATATTCCCAGGCAACAAAAACATTTCGCCTTCTTTGATTTGAATATCTTTTGCCTGACCATCCAATTGAACACGAACAGTAACATCGCCTTCAATTTGGTAAAACAATTCTTCACTTTCATTAAAGTGATAATCTTTACGTGCATTGGGACCACCAACGATCATGACGATAAAATCCCCGGCTTCTTTGTACAAATTTTTGTTACCTACGGGTGGTTTGAGTAGATCGCGATTCTCATCGATCCATTTCTGAAGATTAAAAGGCATTAACATAACGTAGAATTTTTCACTAAAATTAATCAAATGTAGAATGTGTTGAAATGAAACACACTTTTTTTTCTTAAGCACCCAATATCTTGTTAATTCATCGTTATAAAAGAAAACGAAGCCATGAAAACACTACTCTTTTCTTCCTTGGCTCTTTTGTTTGCATGCACTCAAAATTGCGATGAAACTCGTCCTGTAAAATGTAATGATCGCCCACCAACAGGCGAAGCATGTACGGCCGTTTTTCAACGTTGGTTCTATAATGAATCACTTGGTAAATGTGAATCTATTACCTATTCAGGTTGTTCTGCACTTGGATTTTCAACACGAGAATCCTGTGAATCTTGTGGTTGTCATTAGTGATTTTCATTTCCAATGCTTATTTTTGTTGGCTTACCTATTGAAGATGAAATTGTTTGCTTTTTTTATTTTACTGACATCTATTTGCGTTTCGTGCAATAAAAAACTCAATACCGCTCAAAATTTCCCCGATTGTATTCGCTTAAAAATTGATAGTGTTGTCAATAATCCTCAAAGTGGAAGACCAATGGAAGTTTGGCTTTGGAAAGCTGGTGGACAAGAATACTATTACGTTACAGATTGCTGTGGAGGTTATAATTATCTCTACGACACTTTATGCACTGTCTATTGTGCACCGGATGGAGGACCTTCTGACGCAGGTACGGGGAATTGTTTTCCGGGTATACCAAAAAACAAAATCAGAAAGACACTTTTGTGGAAAGATCCACGGTAATTTCACATTTTTGAGTAACTTCATGAAAAATATACATCATGAAAAAACTCCTACTCTTTTTTTCAGTATTACTTTACGGACATTTTTTTTCGCAATCCACAATAAACGAACCTAAATCAAGACGATTTTATCAAATAGGTTACAATGTCTATGCGAATGACCTTGTGAAAACAAAAGATGGAGGCAATATCGTTGTTGGAAATCTAAGTTATACGGGAGACAATACGTTGGCATTTGCCGTAAAATCAGATTCAACTGGTTCTGTTCAATGGAGCAAACCTTTCAGTTGTTTTAATTCAATTTTTGATTTTTCAGCCATTACAGAGTTACCTGACTCAAGTGTAATCATGGTGGGAAGATTGTTTAATCAACTTGAAAATAAATACGGTGCTGCTTGTCAGAAATTGGATAAAAATGGAAATGTAATTTGGGCAAAAGCTATTAACAGTTCAAATGATGCAATCACACACGCTTCCAATATTATTGTTTCGGCAGACTCTAATTTATTAATAGCTGGATATATTGATGGCTTTTCTTCTTTTTTAGTGAAAATTGATACTGCGGGAAACTTGATCTTCGGTAAAACTTACGCAAGTACCGTAAATACGGCAGAGAATTTATTCAAATTAAATTCAGTAAGCGAATTGGCAGATAGTACCATTGTTCTTGTCGGAACAGCTAATTGGGGAACAAGCACACCATCTGGAGTAGTCATTAAAACGGATGCCAATGGTAACATTCTTTGGTCCAAAAACTCAACTGTAGTGGCTAATTTTCTAGATGTAACGAATGACCATGACTTCGTGTATATCAACGATAATGGTGGTTTAGTGAAGTTATCTACTAATGGAAATATCGTTTGGAAAAAGAATATTTCAGGTATAAACAACTATATTAGTGATCAACGTTTTCGTATCAAGCGTGATTTAGACTCCAATATTATAGTAACAGAAGCTGATTTTTCGTTCAGTATTGTGACTAAGTTAAGCAGAGATGGTGATGTGCTTTCTTCTGTTGGAAGTATGGGGCAAACTATTGACGTTGAGTTCAGAGACAGTTTGGGTTTTTATTTCTTAAATAGTGGTCCTGCTTATGGTGTAAAAAGCACCTTATTTGATAGACATTTTGCTATTTCGAATTTGGATTCTTTAACGGATAATAACACTTGTATTTTGGAATATTCGGTTTCACCAAGCAATGAGATTTATACACATACCGACTTTGCTCTTACAACCGATTCGAACATGCAGATTGTCAATGCAATGATGGAATTATTTAATGGGAATTTCACCGTAGATTCTGCTTGTGTTCAGTTTCTTGGAGGAATTGACGAGTTATCCAACAACAACTTGCAAGTTTTTCCAAACCCTGCAAATCAAGCAATTACTGTTCAGCAAACGAGCTTTCAAGCCAATGAGAGTCTGTCTATTTTTGATCAACAAGGAAGAATTGTAAAAGTTGTAGACGACTTAATTTCAAACGAAACCAACATTGATATTAGTGAGCTAAAAAGTGGGATTTATTTCATTCAAATTGGAAATTCGCGTTCCAAATTTATTAAAGAATAACTATCGAATCCTTGGGCAAACTCTTCCTTTTCCTAAACGGAAAGTAATCATGCCACCTGCGTAAACATACCAATCTTTTGTAGATGAAGTTCCTCTTCTTCCGAAGCGAGAACCATCAATGCTTCTGTTAGACAATGCTGCTGCGTCATTTCCACTTGCTGCTGCCAATAAAACAGGGTCTACATAATAGTCTGATTTGACATCATCAAGATAATCGGTAAATGTTTTTCGAAGTGCAATATCAGCATTGAATGATATGTATTTACCGATACTGAATTTAAATCCTAATCCGAGTGGAATACACAATTGGTATTTACTGTATTTTCTATGTTTGTTTAGCGCAGTACCTTGACCTTCTGTTCCTAAGGGTTGAAGCTCCACTTTTTCACCATTGTAGTACGTATAGGGATTCATATAAAATCCTCCCAATTGCGCCAAAAGATAGGCTGTGCCTCGGTGTTTACTGCTCCCAAATTGAAACGGGAAGTAATAAAACTCTACACCTCCAGCCACTTCTGTGATTGGAGATGCAAAGCTTAAATTTCTATTTTGGTTTACGGCCATTTTTGAATCCTGATCGGACGCTTCCACAGAACCAGAAGTTACGTTAAAACGCAATGCAACTCTGGATTGTAAATTAAACCGATACATAAACCCACCTGCCATTTGACTTTTGTAGAAGGGTGTGTATTGATTCAAATCACCTAAATAAAACATTTGTCCAACGGAGACACCAATTTCTGAACGCGACCAAAAGTTAGGCTGTTGTCCGAAAACAAAACCTGACATAAGAAATAGGCACGCAAAAAAAACAGTCCGCATCATCCGCTTAACTAACGTTTAGCAATTGAATTTATTACGTTATTAAGAAAAAGAAATCTTAATAATCAATTTTTGATCCGCGTTTACGTTCTGCTTCACGCAATAAAATCTTACGAATACGCAGACTTTTTGGTGTTACTTCAACGAATTCATCGTCTTGAATATATTCCAAACATTCTTCCAAACTGAATACACGTGGTGGCGCTAAACGCACTTTATCATCTGAACCAGAAGCACGCATATTTGTCAGTTTTTTAGTTTTGGTCACATTCACACACAAATCACCTGCTCTAGAGTTTTCACCAATTACCTGACCTTCGTAAATATCTTCATTCGGTTGAACGAAAAATCTTCCTCTATCTTGTAAGTTATTTAATGAATATGGAATTGCAGAACCTTGTTCCAATGAAATCAATGAACCATTTTGGCGTCCAGGAATATCTCCTTTGTAAGGTTGGTATTCCAAGAAACGATGTGTCATGATTGCTTCACCCGCTGTTTGTGTCAACAAATAACTTCTTAAACCGATAATTCCACGAGAAGGAATCAAAAATTGAATAATCATACGACCTCCTTTTGGCTCCATGTTTGTCATTTCACCTTTACGGATACTCACCGCTTCAACAGCTGTTCCACTGTATTCTTCCGGTAAGTCGATTGTTAATTCTTCAACTGGTTCACATTTAACACCGTCAATTTCTTTGAATATTACCTGTGGCTGACCCACTTGTAATTCATATCCTTCACGGCGCATCGTTTCAATTAATACGGATAAATGCAATACTCCACGTCCGTATACCATCCAACGATCTGCTTTGTCTGTTTCAACAACGCGTAACGCCAAGTTTTTCTCCAATTCTTTTGTCAAACGCTCTTGTATATGTCGGGAAGTCACAAACTTTCCTTCTTTTCCAAAGAATGGAGAATCATTAATAGTAAACAACATCGACATGGTTGGCTCATCTAACTGAATGGTTTGCAACGGCTCAGGATTTTCAGCATCACAAATTGAATCACCGATATCAAAACCTTCCAAACCTGTTATCGCACAAATATCTCCAGCTTGAACATGTTGAACTTTAACACGTTCCAATCCTTCGAATACAAAAATTTCTTTGATACGGTGTTTTTGTAATTCACCATCGCGTTTCGCCAATAAAATAGGTTGACCTTCTTTGATTTCACCACGAGAAAGACGACCAATTGCGATACGACCTACATACGACGAATAATCCAAAGATGTAATCAACATTTGCGTATTTCCCTCTTCGATCTCACGTGGTGGGAAATAATTTAGAATCTCATCCAACAATGGTGCGATACTATCGGTTTGATTTTTCCAATCCGTTGACATCCAACCATTTTTAGCTGAACCATAAATTGTTGGGAAATGTAATTGTTCTTCGCTTGCGTCCAATTCGAACATCAAATCGAATACTTTTTCATGTACTTCGTCTGGTGTACAGTTTTCTTTGTCCACTTTATTAATCACCAACAAAGGCTTTAAACCCATAGAAAGTGCTTTTCCAAGTACAAAACGTGTTTGCGGCATTGGCCCTTCAAAAGCATCCACCAACAAACAAACACCATCCGCCATGTTCAAAACACGCTCCACTTCTCCTCCAAAGTCGGCGTGGCCAGGAGTGTCAATAATATTAATTTTTGTTCCTTTATACGTAACGGATACATTTTTTGAAACGATAGTAATTCCTCTTTCACGTTCCAAATCGTTGTTATCCATGATTAACTCACCAGTTGGACGATCACGCTCATTCAATACGCTCCCTGCTTCAATCATTTTATCTACCAAGGTCGTTTTACCGTGGTCAACGTGCGCTATAATCGCAATATTTCTAATTTCCATTTTAACTTTTAATCGATTTCTTTTATTGAATAATTGGTGTGAAAATGATTATTTTCTATTTCCACGGCTACGATCTCTATCCCCGGCTGAACCAAAAGATTTTCTGCCGCCTCCTTCACTGTAAGACGAAGAACGTCTGCCACCACCTTCACCGAATGATGAACGACCACCTCTGTCTCCGAACGATTTTTTACCACCGCCATCACCAAAAGATTTCTTTGCACCACCAAATGAACCTGGTCCTTTTTTAGATCCTGAACCAGAACCAGAACGTCCACGGCCACCGCCTGATGAACCGCCATTTCCTTTATCAGCTGTTACTTCAACAGAAACTTTATTTCCTTCAAATTCAGCTCCATTTACATGTTTTAAGATGCGATCCGTATATTCTTGGTCTGCATCAAAAAATGAAAAGGAAGCCATCAAGTCAATACGACCAATTTTATCCGATTTGATACCTGTTGCATCACAAATAACGCGCAACAAAGCTCCAGGATTTAAACCATCACGGCGACCAATGTTCACAAAGAAACGCGTTTTACCTTCATCGCGCGCACGGTCACTTTTGTTGGATTTGCGTTCGCCTCCTTCTTCTTTTCTTGCAGATGCATTCAAGTCTCCTGCGCGCTCATAATATTCAATGAAACGATTAAATTCAGCCGATACAAAGTGTTTGATTACTTCTTCTTTCGACATATCCTCGAACGCATTCAAAATTTGCGGCATAAATTTCTTAATGTCGTCTTCTTTAACGTTCGTTTCGATTGTTTTATTGATCAATTTCATCAACTGAATCTCGCAAATTTCTTCTGCATTTGGCACCACTCCTTTACGGAAAGTTGTACGCATTTGCTTTTCAATTGCACTGATTTTAAATTGCTCACGTCCGTTAATCAATACCAATGATTCACCTTTTTTCCCTGCTCTTGCCGTTCTACCGCTTCGGTGCGTATAGTTTTCAATATCATCCGGAAGGTTGTAATTGATTACGTGTGTGATATTATCGATATCCAAACCACGAGCAGCCACGTCTGTAGCAACAAGGATTTGTAACTCACGACTTCTGAAACGCTCCATTACGCGGTCACGCATAGCTTGCGTCAAATCACCGTGAAGTGGTTCTGCGTTGTATCCTTCTTTTGCCAATTTCTCAGCAACTGTCGCCGTTTCGTTTTTCGTACGACAAAAAATCAAACCATAAATACTTGGAT
>CAZHPL010000168.1:1656-6795 GCA_964534495.1 uncultured Lishizhenia sp. | reverse complement strand
AAAATTTGTAACTCACACCAAAACTAGGTAAAATCGGGAATTGATAAATCTCTTTTCCTGTAACACGGTTCACATAGAAAATATTGTTTCTATTGTAAACGTTTGTAACACTTCCGATTAACTCTAAAACAGTTTTGTTTTTAAAGTTGAATTGTTTTTTAACCGTGATATCTAAACGATGATAATACGGCAAACGTACACTGTTGAATGTTCCCAATAATTGCGAAACTGTGTTTGGATTGTTTGTCACATAATCTGTAGTTACACCTCCATTGAAGTTTTCAGCTTGGTAATTTCCAGCGTTTGGCGTAAATGGCAGACCAGAACCTAGATTCCAACGGCAATTGATTTCGAGGTCTTTTTTCTTTCCGAAAATATAGGAAGCCACTAAATTGATGTTGTGTCTTCTGTCAAAAACAGGATTGTAAGATTCAAATCCGTTCCAACGTGTGTTGTGTCCATAGGAGTAAACGCCCCATAAGAATAATCTGTTTTTGCTGTATTTCAACAAAACATCCACACCATACGATTGTCCTGATTCAAGAATAAAATCTTTTTTGTAAACGTCATCGATTTGGGCGAATTGAGCGATGTCTTCGTACAACTTATTTTGGTTGATGTTGCTTAATTGTGAGAAGTATTTGTAGTAACCTTCGATGTTTAACATTAAATGGTCGCTCAAATCGTATTCAAAACCAGCGATTGCATGCCAAGCATATTGCAAGCCATTTTTGGTATTTTTCACTTTGTTAAATTCATTCACAAACTCCTCTTGTACATTGGTTGGAGCAGAAAGAAGACCATTGAATAAATTCACCACATCTTTGTCAGAAGACGCTGAGGTGAAGTTTTGAGAATATCTACCCCCTGAAACCTTAAAACGAAGTTTTTCAGTTGCGTTGTATTTCGCACCAAATCTTGGTTCAGGAGAAACGGTATTCAATGATGCATACACCTGCATGCGCATTCCCGCTTGAATTACCCAACGCTTAATGACTTTACGAATATTAAAATACGTTCCAATTTCTGTGGTAAAGTTGTTCGCTTCAATTTTTCTTTTTGCTTCGTTATAGGTCACAAACTGTGTGTTGAATCCATTTAAGTTGAAACCATAACTAATTTCACCTTCGTTTTTAAGGAAATAACTGAAGTCAAATCCAAGGTCAAATCCACCAATTTTAGAATAACGTGGTTCTTGCGCTGTTTCAGCAAACGTCGTTGCAAAATTACTTCCGTTAACGTGTCCACGAATAAAAATCGGAGAGCCAGATGGAACCATTGTGAAGTTCACACCACCTCCAGATGCTTGCCAGTTCAAGTCAGCAACACTATAATTGACGCTATCTCTGTTGTGAAAACCGAAAATACTCACTTTTGAACCTCCATCTGCATTGAAAGTCACTTTACCATACAAATCAGTGAAATTGAACGGTAAACCATTTCCATCATTGACACGTGGATACAAAGATTTTGAAGTGTAATCCAATAAACTTTGTTTCGCTGAAAAAACATACGAACCAGCGCGTGGATTATCACCGTTTTTCTTTCCAAGTGGACCTTCCACAACTAATTTCGCCAAGAAAGGTGAAACGGAAACTTTACCTCCAAATTTTTGTCTGTTTCCATCACGATAGGTAATGTCCATAATGGAAGAAATTCTACCTCCATATTTTGCCTCAAATCCTCCTGTGTAGATGTCAACGTTCTTGATTAATTCTGTTTCGAAGACGGAAAAGAACCCAATTGAATGGAAAGGATTGTAAACCGTCATTCCGTCCAATAAAATTTTGTTTTGAATCGGCGTCCCACCGCGCACATATAATTGACCTCCTTGATCTCCTGTTGTAACTACTCCAGGAGTCACAGAAAAAGCACCAACAATATCATTTTCAGCCCCATAGCTTGGGATACGTTCCAGACCTTTTTGATCCAATTTTATTTTGGACATTCCAATTTCTGTCTTTTTTATCTTGGTTTCTGCAGTTACTTTAACTTCTTCTAATTCCTTCGTCGATTCTCTTTTAACTAAATCAATATTTACAGTGGTGATTTTCGCAGTACCGTTTAGTTCAACACCTTTGAAGAATTTCTCGTACTGAGGATTGTTGATTTTAATGATATACGAACCTTTTGCCATTTTTGGGAAAGTGTACAATCCATTCAAGTCGGTATACGTTCCCGTTATCAAAGAACTATCTTTTTTCAAAAGAAGTACCTTCTCTTGGTACATAGCCTCACCATTTGATTTATCATGAATAAAACCACGTATAGTTAGGTCTTGTGCTTGTGAAAACACAGTAATTGCCACAAAAGCAATGATTGACAAAAGTTGTTTCATCTTGTTTAAAAGTGTCCGAATTTAAGAAAAGTTCTCGACGTAGGTAAACGATTACTCTTTTATCAACTTTTGAGTAAGGTTTCCTGCTGGACTTTCGATGACTAAAATGTAGTTTCCTTTCGCAATCGTTTGGATATCTAATTGGATTTTAGTCGCTTTTTCTTCTTTCACTAAAATTGTTCTTCCACTCATGTCTTTTAATTGAACACGAACCGATAAACAATTGATATTGTTCAACACAACAAAATCTTTTGCTGGATTGGGAGAAACGTAAAATTGATTTTTTAATTCTTCTAAACCTGTCGTTGAAGTGGTGTAGGTATAAGGTGCACTTGTCGCACATCCATAAGCGAACGTAACTTTAACGGTATAATTTCCCGTTTGTGTAGCAGTGTAGGTTTGTGCATTTGCCCCAGAAATTGGACTTCCATCGAGAAACCATTGGTAACTGATACCTGTTGTACTTGCGGTTAAAATAGCGTTGTTTGCATTGATACTAACAGTCTGAGCAGCTGGACAAGTGCTCTGATTTTGAGTGCCTGATGTATTGGCCATAGCTGATTGAAAAGTATTGTATGCTTCACAATTGTCATTCAAAATAAAATCCAACCAAGGATCGAGAATAGCATACATTGCTGCTTGTTGAGCATCTCTAGTAATTGAAATGTTTGGAGAGGAAGTATTTTCTCCAAAATCACAGTTGAAATTTGTATTCGCATAATAACAGTGACCTCCACCTAAAATAGAAGCAAAGTTTTTGCAAGTACTCGTAAGTCCTTGATAAATGGGAATGTGATTGTCTGCCGGAGGCGTTACGCCGTCCGCACTTCCTGAGAAAATCAAAGCAGGGACAGATACATTCGGAGCCGCAGCAATAGCAGATGGAGTTGTTTCAGCAGGAGCCAAACCAACAACACCGGCAATATTTGTGTTACTAGCAGCGCCCAAAAACGTTGCTCCTCCACCCATGGAGTGCCCCATTATGATTGCTTTTTGTTTTACTTTTCCTGAGAAAATAGAAGCAGTATTTGTGTTCAATGCCAACATTTTGTCAGCTACTAATTTTAAATCTGAACCAAAATCACCGTGACTTGGTGAAGGCACCAAACTTCCTTCTGTTCGTGGAAATGCCATGATATAACCTTTAGCGACGTAATGTTGCCAGATATTGGTGTAGGCATCCCATGACATAGCAAATCCATGTCCGAAAGTAATAACAGGAAATTGCCCCGAAGACACAGCTACATTATCACCTGAACTTGCTGCTGGATAATACACTTCCGTTTGAATTTGACGACCTGTCCCTCCTCCAGAACCAAAGCCGCCTGTACGTGATGGGTCATTAAAAGTTATGGTAGTGTGTCCAACTTGATACTGTGAAAAGTGTTGAAACGAAAGGCTTAGTAAACAAAGGAGAGTAAATAGTTTTTTCATTTTTTTGATTTTAGCTCGATAAAATTACGAATAAAAAACAATAGCGTTTTTGCAAATACATCGCTGCTTTTTAATCATGATAGAAGGAACAATTGTAGTGTCAACTTAGTTCAAATTCCAATTGTTTTTATCCAAACTTCGGTATTGAATGGCTTCAGCGATATGCTGTGATTGAATGTTTTCTGAAGCGTCTAAATCAGCAATAGTTCTTGCCACTTTTAAGATTCGATCGTAAGCTCTTGCTGACAATCCCATTTTGTCCATTGCATTTTTCAGAATGCGATTTCCTGTTTCATCCAACTTGCAAAATTGATCAAATTCGTTTTTCGACATGTGTGCATTGCAGTGTATTCCTTGTCTTTTTGCGTAACGTTCTTTTTGTAAATTCCTTGCTTTTTCAACACGTTGACGAATTTCTTTACTTCCCTCTTGTGGCACATCATTAGAGAGTTCATCAAAAGAAACAGGTGTCACTTCCACGTGTAAATCGATTCGGTCCATCAAGGGTCCTGAAATTTTATTTAAGTAGCGTTGCACAACTCCTGGTCCACAAACACATTCTTTTTCGGGATGGTTGAAATAGCCGCATGGACAGGGGTTCATCGCAGCCACCAACATGAATCCAGCAGGATAATCAATGGAGAATTTAGCTCTTGAAATGTTTACCACACGATCTTCTAAAGGTTGGCGCATCACTTCCAATACTTGTCGTTTGTATTCAGGTAATTCGTCGAGAAATAGTACGCCATTGTGAGCCAATGAAATTTCTCCTGGTTGCGGATAGCTTCCGCCACCTATTAGTCCAATGTCAGAAATGGTGTGATGCGGCTTTCGAAAGGGGCGTTGCGTAATCAATCCCACTTCACCTTTCACTTTTCCTGCAACGCTGTGAATCTTGGTGGTTTCAAGTGCTTCATCCAAACTCATGGGAGGTAAAATCGTGGAAAGTCGCTTGGCTAGCATTGATTTACCGGCTCCAGGTGGACCAATGAGAATTACGTTATGACCACCCGCTGCTGCAATTTCGAATGCACGTTTTATGTTCAATTGCCCTTTAACGTCTTTGAAATCGACATCAAAATGATCAATCAATTGTTCGAATTGTTGCATGACATCAATTTCAGCTTTTTGCAATTGATTTTCCTCTTGATTTAAAAATGCCACCACATCAGTGAGTTTTTCAGCGCCATAAACGTCTAAACCATTGACTACAGCCGCTTCTTGAGCATTTTGTTGCGGCACAATGATACCTTTAAATCCTTCTTTTTTCGCTTGTAAAGCAATTGGTAAAATCCCTTTTGTAGCTTGAATAGAACCATCTAGAGATAATTCACCAATGAGTAAGTATTCGCTCAAAACATCTGTTT
>CAZHPL010000168.1:1356-1646 GCA_964534495.1 uncultured Lishizhenia sp. | reverse complement strand
TTAACTTGTTCTGAAACAGCTAAAATTCCAATGGCAATAGGTAAATCAAATACGGAACCTTCCTTTCGGATATCAGCAGGCGCCATGTTAACTGTGATTTCTCTGCCTGGAAACTTTAAATCATTGTTTTTAAATGCAGCTTTGATGCGTTGTTGGCTTTCTTTTACCGCATTGTCAGGCAATCCGACCAAATAAAAATTGATTCCTAAACCTAAATTCACTTCGATCGTGATGGTAGTGGCATTGATTCCAAATACCGTGCTGGAGTACGTTTTTACTAACATATTGAG
>CAZHPL010000168.1:0-1346 GCA_964534495.1 uncultured Lishizhenia sp. | reverse complement strand
AAAAAAGCCAGGGTCCTCGTTCTTGATCTGTTCAGACCATTTTTTGTTGTTCTCAATTTAAGTTAGTGAAAAAGTTGATTACAAAACAAGTGTTAGATTGTTAAAATTCAATGGTGTAGGAAAATAAATTACAACTTGACAATTCGTTTTGTTCTCACAGATTGACCATTTTCAATAACTATTTGATATGTTCCAGTTGGTATATTTTCTCCATCAATTTTCACGTAGTTCAGCCCCTGATTTGCAAAGACTTGAAATTGTTTGATTTTCTTCCCATCTATTGTTGAAACTGTTACGGTTAATTTTTCCGCTTTTGATGCATTATATTGAATTGTTATCTCCTTTTCAAACGGATTAGGATAGGCTCCTAACCAAACTAATTCATTTTTAACAGTTTCATTTCCAGCATTTGGGTCAACAAAAGGAGCTTGAACGCATGGCGCATTGGTTCTAGAGGTAAAATTAGAAGCTGTTCTAAGAAATCGTTCCTGGTTATTGACATAGAATTTCGCCCCCAATGAAACCGCTGGATTGGATTCAGTTATGGTATTACATAACCACCATTCTCCTTGTGTTCTCTCTTGATTGATGTCCAAAATTAAATAACCTTTTTTCGTTAAATCAGACCATTTGTTGTGCGAATTAGCTGCTGAAATTACACTTGATGGAACACCTAAGGGCGTACTACTAGATGTTACGCTTGTTATAACGTATTCCACGCCAACACTTCCTGATCCAGTTGAAGAATTGTAATTACTAGAAGGTAAGTCATTTGCCCATGAAGTGTGTATATCACCTGTTAATACAACAATGTTTTGAATGTTGCTATCTAAAATAAAGTTGAATAGTTTACTTCTTTCAGCAGGATACCCATCCCATTGATCCATGTTTAGTGGAATTCCAAAAGCTTTTAACGGTGCCATCATTACTTGTTGTCCAAGAATATTCCATTTAGTGTTGCTGTTCAAAAGTTCATTTTTTAACCAATCAAATTGCTCTGTTCCCATAATTGTTCGATCAGGATTATTTAATTCGCTGCTAGTTGCTGTAACTTGTTCTTCTCTTCCTTCTAATCGTGTGTCTAGCATATAAAAATTCACTAAATCTCCGTAGTTTATTGTTCTGTAAATACGATCAGAATCCATATCGTTTTCTCTAACGGGCATCCATTCTAAATACGCTTGTTTCCCACTTGCCATTCGCACAGACCAATCTCCTTCAGTTGCCGGATCATGATTATCCGCTCCACCCATCCATGAGTTATTGGCAGTTTCATGATCATCCCAAATAGCGACCATGCCAAGCAGGTTCACGGAACGAAGCGAAAGAATTAGCAGATTCTAATT
>CAZHPL010000167.1:4037-6803 GCA_964534495.1 uncultured Lishizhenia sp. | reverse complement strand
TTTGAGTTTAAACTCATCAACTGGGATAATTTCAGGTACTCCTTCAGCAACTTCTTCTGCTGCTGATTACACAATAACCGCAACTAATGCTTGTGGATCAACTCCAGCAACCGTAAATATTGCTGTTATTGCAAAAATTACAACTTTCACTTATACTAGTTCAACAATTTCAGCTTGTCAAGGATACGCTATTACACCAAATACTGTATCATCTATTACCTCAGGATCAGGAACAATAACGTACTCTGTGAGTCCAGCCTTACCTGCGGGTATGAGTTTAGATGTTTCAACCGGAACTATAAGTGGGACTCCAACTACAGCACAAGCAAGTGCAGCTTATACAATTACCGCTTCAAATGGTTGTAGTTCGTTGAATGCAACAGTAAATATCTTAGTTAATTCATCATTCAGTGGAACATACAATGTTGGTTCAGGTCAAACTTACACGACTTTGACAGCTGCTGTTTCTGCTTATAATAATTCATGTGTAACTGGACCTGTTGTATTTAATTTAACAGATGCTTCATACACATCTGCAGAAACATTTCCAATTACGATTAATGCTAACTCTGGTGCTAATTCGACTAATACATTAACTATCAAGCCTGCAAGTGGTGTAACTACTTCAATTTCAGGTTCAAATACAACAGCTTTAATTAAATTAAATGGAGCAGATTATGTAATTATTGATGGTAGTAACAACGGTTCAACATCAAGAGACTTAACGATCAATAATACTAACACCTCAACACCAACAGGCGTTCTAATTTCATCTTTAGGTACTGGTGCTGGTTCAACTTATTCAACTGTCAAAAACACAAATTTCACTTCTGGTGTACCAGGAACTTCTTCTTATGGTATCTCTGTAGGTGGTTCAAGTGCTGGATCAACTGGAGCAGATAATGATAATATTACAATACAAAACAACAGTTTTACTACAAACATTTCTACGGGTATTTATGCTTCAGGAACTGCATCAACTACTTCAGGTGGTGATGATAATTTGACTATTTCAAATAACACAATTACTGTTAATACAACTTTAAGTGGAGCTTATGGTATAAGAGTTGGTAATGCATTATCAAGTACATTAAGTGGAAACACGATAGATGTTTTAACAAGTGCAGGTACACAACCTGTAGGTCTTTCAATTGAAACTGGATTTGTAAGTTCGTCTGTTTTAAGCAATAACATTACAAGATCTAGTACATCTTCAACTGGTGGTTATGGTGGTAGAGGTATCACTATTGGAACTGGTACTGCATCTAGTTCCTTAACGATCGCAAATAACATGATTTCAGGTGTAAATGGTTCTAATTATTCAGCGTTTTCGAACTCTTCTTCTATTGGTATCGCAATTGGTATAATTGGAAATTCAACAACTTTGAGTTCAACTGCTGGTGGCATTAACTTATACCATAATACGGTTAACATGTATGGTTCATATACATATGGAGCGAATTGTTTAACTGCCGCAGTATATGTAGGTTCGGGTGCAAGCGCATTGAATATTAGAAATAACATTTTTGTTAATTCAATGAATAATGCAAGTGGATCAGGAACAGCTTCGAAAAATTATTCCATTTACTCTGCTGCTGCAAACTCTGCATTTACGGCAATAGATTTTAATAATTATTATGTAAGTGGAAGTCAAGGAGTCTTAGCTTACTTATCTTCAGACAGAGCAGATGTGAGTGCTATGATTACAGGGTTTGGAGGAAATTCAAATTCATTAAACATTGCACCTACTTTTACATCTAATTCAGATTTACACTTGACTACAGCAAATCAGACGTTAGATAATACTGGAACAACAATAGGAACTGTAGGTACCGATTATGATGGTGAAACAAGAGCGTCTAATCCAGATATGGGAGCAGACGAGTTCACAATTCCATTAGACGATGCAGGAATTACGATTATTGGCACTTCATATTGTGCAGGTTCTCAAACTGTTCAAGCTACAATTAAAAATTATGGTATAAGTACTTTAACAAGTGCAACAATTAACTGGACTGTTAATGGTGTTGCTCAAACACCTTATTCATGGACAGGTTCTTTAGCAAATAGCGCAACAGAATCAGTAAACATTGGTACATATTCCTTCTCATCAGGTGTTTCTTATGTAATTATCGCGACAACTGCTTCTCCTAATGGAAATACAGACGCAAATGCAGCAAACAATTCATATACAACACCTTCTATTCAAACAGCTTTAGTTGGAACTTATTCAGTAGGAGCATCAAATATTTCTGGAGAAGATGGACATTTTGCTACATTAACAGCTGCAATTACTGCATTAAACACAAATGGAATGTGTGGTGCAACTGTTTTGAAATTAACAGATGCAACTTATTCAACAAGTGAAACTTTTCCTTTAACGATTAATCAAATCTCTGGTTCGAGTGCTTCTAACACACTTACAATTGTTCCAAACACAGGTGTAACTCCAACTATAACAGGTAGTGTTAACAATAATGGACTAATAGTATTAAATGGTGCAGATTATGTTACCATCGATGGTAGCAACAATGGATCTACATCAAGAGATTTGACTATTACTAATACTAGTACAACTACCCCTGCAGGTATATTAATTGCAAGTTTAGGCACAAGTGCTGGTGCTACAAATAATACAATCAAAAACACAAACATTACTACAGGTGTTTCTACAGGATCTGTTGGTATTTCTGTTGGTAGTTCAGCTTTAGTAACAGCCGGATCTGACAATGATAATATAACAATTCAAAATAACAGTATCACGAC
>CAZHPL010000167.1:899-4027 GCA_964534495.1 uncultured Lishizhenia sp. | reverse complement strand
ATCACGACAGGAGTAGCTACAGGTATTTATGTAATAGGAAATGCATCATCAAGCTCAACTGGAGATGATAATTTAACAATTTCAGATAATACTATTACTATCAATACATCTAGCACTACAGCTTTTGGAATCCGAGTTGGAAATGCCTTAAATAGCAATATTTCTGGAAATACAATTGATGTTTATACTTCAGGTGCAACATCACCAGTAGCGATTTCTGCAGAAACTGGATTTGTTAGTTCAACAATTACAAAAAATACAATTGTAAGATCATCTACAACAGCTACAGGTGGCTGGGGTGGAAGAGGTATAACAATTGGTACAGGTACGGCTTCTAGTTCATTAACTGTTTCAAACAACATGATAGCTGGTATGAATGGATCTAATTATACAGCCTTTGGTAACTCATCAAGCATGGGAATTGCTATTGGAATAATTGGTAGTTCATCCACATTAACCACAACGACAGGTGGAGTTAACATTTACAATAACTCGGTTAATTTATATGGAAGTTATGATTATAATGGGGCTTGTTTGACTACGGCTGTTTACATTGGATCTGGAACTAGTGCGTTAGATATTAGAAATAACATCTTTGTTAACTCTTTGAATAACATCAATTCTGGTGGTACATCTTCAAAAAGTTATTCTATTTATTCAGCTGTTGCAAACACAGCGTTTACGAATATTGATAGAAATGATTACTACACTAGTGGTTCACAAGGTGTCTTAGGATATTTGACTTCAGATAGAACAAACCTTGCAGGAATTGTTACAGGTTTTGGTGCAAATTCTAATTCTTTGAATATTCAACCTGTGTTTACTTCTAACACAGATCTACACTTAGATGTAGCGCTAAACAATAGTTTAAACGCTGCAGCAGTAACATTGGCTTCTGTATCAACTGATATTGATGGAGAAACAAGAAATGCCACAACTCCAGATATCGGATGTGATGAATTTGCAGCTTTAGTTTGTACAACAGCAAATGCTGGTACAGCTTCAATTTCAACTTCTTCATATTGTTCTAGTGGCACATCCAATTTAACAGCTACAGGTTATTCAACAGGTGCAGGAACAATGTATCAATGGGAAAAAGCGTCTGACGCTTCATTTACAAGCCCTGTAAATTTAGGTACAGCTACATCAGATTATGCTGCAATTTCAACAGGTACAATTTCTACAACAACTTATTTTAGATTAAAAGTAACTTGTAGTGCAGATCCAGGAAATCCTGCATACTCGAACACAGTTTCTATTACGATAACTCCAGCCGCAACTGTTACACCTTCATCTCCAACTTCTATTTGTGCAGGTGCAAGTACATCACTCAGTGCTTCTGGAGCAGTTACATATACATGGTCACCTTCAACTGGATTGTCATCAACAACAGGATCAAGTGTAACAGCCAATCCAACAACTTCGACTACATATTCTATTGTAGGTGTTGATATCAATGGTTGTACAACTGCAACTGTAACAACAACAGTTACAGTCAATGCGACACCTTCTGCTGTTTCGGCTTCACAAACACCAACAGCTGTGTGTTCTAATTCAGTTGCTACATTGACATCAACAGGTGGAACTGTAACGCAAACAGTTTTAAGTGATGATTTTAATAGTTTGTCATCCAATTTTGCAACATCTGTAGTTGGAACTGGTACTCCAACGGCAACTTTAAACACCACTTATTCTTCGGAAGGTTCAGGATCTGTTTTGTTCAATACAACAAGTTCTTCTGCAAATGTAGGTTATGGATTAAATTCAAATATAGATTTATCAAATGCTACAAGTGCACAGCTAACTTTTACTCATCAATCCTTAATGGAAGGCCCATCAACTAGTTATGATTATGGTTATGTTGAATATTCTACCAATGGAGGTTCTTCATGGACTACATTCCCAACTTCTAGTTATGCTGGAACAGGTACATTATTTAACTCTGTTGTTTCCTTTAGTACAAAAAGTTATAGTGATTGGATAACTAATTTTACAGGAACAGGATCAATACCATCAAATTCGTTATGGAAAACAGAAACAATAAATATTCCAGCAGGTGCATTTACTTCTACATTTAGAATTCGATTTAGATATACCACAGATGGATCAACAAATTATTATGGTTGGTTGATTGATAATCTTGCAATCACAAAAGTTTCTGCAGCTTCATTTACTTGGTCTCCAACTTCCGATTTATACACTGATTTGGCAGCAACAACAGCTTACTCTGGAACTAATGCTTCAACTGTATATGCTAAAAACACATCCGCTACAACTTATACTATAACAGCCGCAAATGGTTCTTGTACTAGTAATAATACAATTACTACAAGTATTAATGCTTTACCTTCAATATCTGCATCAAGTGTAACCATTTGTAATGGGCAATCTACTTCTTTGACAGCATCTGGTGCAACTACTTATACATGGGCTAATTCTACAGGTTTATCATCTACTTCAGGAACTACCGTTACTGCAAATCCAACTTCTACAACTACTTATACAATTACTGGAACAGACGCAAATAGTTGTCAAAATACTGCTACAGTAACTGTTACGGTAAATCCTGTTATTACAATTACATCTGACCCAAGTAATGCTGTTGTATTAGAAAATGCGGATGCAACATTTAGTGTTACATCTACAGGTACTAGCATCACATATCAATGGCAGCAAAGTACAAATTCAGGAAGCTCTTGGAGTAACATTTCAGGTGCTAATGCGAGTACCTATGTAGAGAGTGGTGTAACTTTATCAATGGCAGGTTACCAATATAGATGTATAGTTTCTGGTTCACCTTGTTCATCAGATACATCGGCCGTTGCATCTATAACTGTAAGTAATACTGCTATTACAGCTCAACCATCCGATCAAACAGTATGTAGTAATTCTGGTGCGACATTTACAATTTCAACTAGTGGCACGACCCCAACTTATCAATGGCAAGTTTCTTCTAACAGTGGTGTAAGTTGGTCTGATTTATCAGGAGAGACATCTTCATCATTGGTGTTGTCAGGTTTAACTTCTTCTTCAACAGGTCTTCAATTCAGATGTGTTTTGAACGGATTAATCAACTCAGATCCAGCTGATTTAACAGTTTATGATTTACCTCAAATAACATCTCAGCC
>CAZHPL010000167.1:0-889 GCA_964534495.1 uncultured Lishizhenia sp. | reverse complement strand
TACCTACCAGTGGCAAGTTAGTACCAATGGTGGATCATCATGGTCAAATGTATCAGGAGGCACTAGTGCTACATTGACTTTATCTTCGTTTACAACATCTATGGATGGATACAAGTATAAAGTAATTGTATCAGGAACTTCACCATGTTCAAGTACTACTTCAGATGTTGTAACACTTAGTATTACTGGTATTACAGCTTCTTCAAATGTTAGTTCAATTTGTGCAAATAATAATATTACGTTAACTGCAACACCTACAGCTTCATCTGCATCTATGACTTATTCTTGGTCAGGAGCAGCAGGAAGTGGAGCTTCTACTCCAGTAAGTGGTTCACCAGCAACTATTACTCCTACAACAGGTGGTTCTTATACTTATACTGTTACAGCGACAGATGGATCTTGTTCGGTTACTGCTACGGCAAGTGTGACTGTAAATGCAAATCCTTCAATAGCTACAGCAACTGCTACTCCAACAACTTTGTGTGCAGGAAGCACAATAAGTTTAGCATCTACGATTGTCGGAATTTCCACAGGTACTGCGACATTAGGAACTGGTTCTTCAACGAGTACAAGTGCAGCGGCCAATCCATTTTATGGTGGATATGGTGGTGTTAAAACACAATATGTAATTAAGGCATCCGAATTAACAGCTGCTAATTTAGTTGCTGGAAATATAACTTCAATTGGTTTTGATGTGACCTCTGTAGGATCTACACTTAACGGATTCGGTATAAGTATGGGTAATACAAGTTTGTCGACAATTACAAGTACAATTGAAACGGTTTCAACAAGTGTTTATTCAAGTTCAAGTTTTACGGCAACTACTGGTGTAAATACACTAAGTTTATCAACCCCATTTTATTGGGATGGTACTTCTAACATTATTGTG
>CAZHPL010000166.1:551-6871 GCA_964534495.1 uncultured Lishizhenia sp. | reverse complement strand
GGACAGCACTGATGAATATCCAACTGATAACACATTATCTTCAACATTCTTTGTTAGTGATTCATTAATGGGATATGCTCAAATCGATCCAGAAACGCGTTTGGCTGCTCCGACAAAATACTACCGTCCAAGCACAAACAACCAAACTTTCTCTATTTGTAATGTAATCAATGATCCAAACGCAAGCCGTATAGCTGTTCAAGGTTTATACTTTGCAGCATCTAACAGTACAGCTGCTTTAACTGGTGAAGAAATCGCTTTATTCTTATACAAATGGGAAGATCAATTTACAGACTTAAACGATGCTAACTTCGGATTCAACACATTGACTGAAGTTGCTTCTAGCTTCTATTATTTCCCTGGTGACTACCAAGATTCAACACTTTATGGTGCATTTACTTCACCAATCGTTCTTGAGGACAATGTTCGTTATTTAGCTTGCGTTCAAACTTCTAACACTTCAGTTTACTTTGGTCATGAAGGAAGCACGGATTATACAATGAATCTTGATATGTACTTGCAACCACAAACTCCAAACGAAAGCGATGGTACTTACTATGCAACAGGTTTTGGTTCTGACAATCCTAACTCTGTAATCGTTAAAGTTATGGATGCAAACTACATCGGTTTGAATGAAGTTGCTGAAGTTGCTGGTTCTGCATATCCTAACCCAGCTACTGACAAAGTAACTGTTTCTGTTGAAGGTGAAGGCGCTGCTACATTAACTGTTACTGACCTTTCTGGTAAAGTTGCTGTTTCAAACGCTATCAACTTAGTAAACGGAAAAGCTGAAGTTAGTACAGCTAACCTTGAAGCTGGAATGTACATTTTCAACGTAGTTTTGGAAAATGGACAAACTGCTAAATTCAATGTAGTTAAGAAATAATCTACTACACATATTTGAGGAAGGGTCGGCGAAAGTCGACCCTTTTTTATTGTTATCTTTGCAGCAATGGAAAAAGCTAAATATACCGTAACAGCGGCACTTCCCTACGCAAACGGACCCCTTCATTTAGGACACGTTGCAGGCGTTTATTTGCCCGCTGATATTTTCGTTCGTTTTTTACGCATGAATCATCACGATGTGGTTTTTATTTGCGGAAGCGACGAACACGGTGCAGCGATTACTTTACGTGCCAAAAAAGAAGGTATTACACCTCAGGAAATCGTAGACAAATACAACGGTATAATCAAAGATGCTTTTTCAAAATTCAAGATTTCATTTGATATTTTTCACCGAACATCAGCTCCTATTCATCACGAAACTTCACAAGAATTTTTCAAGAAGTTATATGAAACAGGAAAATTCACTGAAGAAACATCTGAACAATATTACGACGAAGATTACCAACAATTTTTAGCGGATCGCTATATCACAGGACAATGTCCAAAATGTGCCAATCCGAACGCTTACGGTGACCAATGTGAAAAATGTGGTTCTGATTTAAGTCCAACAGATTTGATAAATCCCATTTCGACTTTAAGTGGAAAAGCACCTGTTTTGAAAACAACTTCGCACTGGTACTTGCCGATGGATCAACACGAAACTTGGTTAAAAGAATGGATTGAAACAGGTAAATTGGATGGCGTTCATCAACATGACCCTAAAGCTTGGCGTAATCAAGTAAATGGACAATGTATGTCTTGGATTAATGGCGGCTTACGACCACGTGCTATGACACGCGACTTGGATTGGGGTGTAAAAGTCCCGCTTCCAAATGCCGAAGGAAAAGTACTTTACGTGTGGTTAGACGCACCAATAGGATATATTTCAGCAACCAAACAATGGGCGCTTGACAATAATAAAAATTGGAAAGATTATTGGTGTAAAGAAGAAGCTAAAGACCGTAAATTGGTGCATTTCATCGGTAAAGACAATATCGTTTTCCATGCCATCATTTTCCCGATTTTATTGAAAGATCATGGAGATTTCATTCTTCCTGACAATGTTCCTGCTTACGAATTTTTGAATTTGGAGGGAGATAAATTCTCTACTTCGCGCAACTGGGCCGTTTGGTTACATGAATTTATTGAGGCCTATCCCAATCGCAACGATGAGTTGAAATATGTTTTGACATCCATCGCTCCTGAAAGCAAGGATTCAGAATTTACTTGGAAGGAATTTCAAACACGTGTCAATTCTGAATTAGCTGATATTTACGGAAACTTCGTGAATCGAACAGTGGTGTTGACCAATAAATATTACGAAGGAAAAGTTCCTGCCCTTGGTGAACTTCGAGAAGAAGACCAAAAAGTTTTGGCAGATTTACAACAATCAAAAGACAAAATAAGTCAATTGGTGTATGCTTATCGTTTACGTGATGCACAGGCTGAAATGATGAACATAGCTCGTTTGGGAAATAAATATTTAGCAGATCAAGAACCTTGGAAAGTAGTAAAAAACGATCCGATTCGCGTTCAAACAGTAATGAATGTTGCACTTCAAATCACGGCAAATTTAGCCTTGGCAACTGCACCATTCTTGCCTGAAACAGCTGATAAATTGATGAATATGCTCAACATTTCCTTGCAGAATTGGGAGGATCTTGGTAAAAGCAACTTGTTAACCGAAAATCACTTGATCGGACAAGCTGAGATTTTATTTTCAAAAATTGAAGACACTTTAGTGGAGTCTGAGGTGAATAAACTGCAAGCAACAAAAGCAGTTGAAACATCATTTGCACCCGTGAAAGAAGCTATTTCATTCGAAGATTTTACCAAACTTGATATTCGTTTGGGAACGATCCTAACAGCTGAAAAAGTTGAGAAAGCCGACAAATTATTGAAGCTAACTGTACAAACGGGTGTAGACGAAAGAACCATCGTTTCAGGTATTGCCGAACATTACAAACCAGAGGAAGTAATTGGAAAAACCGTTCAAGTTTTATTGAATTTGGCTCCAAGAAAAATCCGTGGGATTGTTTCGGAAGGAATGATTTTAATGGCAGAAAATGAAGAAGGAAAATTGAGCTTTATGACCGCTGAAAAAGGTTTTACAGCTGGTGGTGAAATTCGATAGTAGAACGAAATATCAACAACGAGTACCATTTTTTATTGCTTGCTTGCTGATTTGATTTTATAAAAAAGCTGAACAATTTCTTCTTGAACAGCTCTGTTTTTGCTTACGGCTTTAGCGTAGAAATTTTCATTCAATTGTAGCTTACGCTCGATCCTATGTTGTCGCCAACGAACGATTTTCGGCAGCATACGAAAGGATGAATACGGCAATTTCATATTGATACAACTTTCTTTTCCAAGAAAAAAAGCATTGTATCCCAAATGAACTTGTTTAACCAAGTGCTTTTGAAATCTATATTTTGGGAAATCAGCGTACAAAGGCTCCTCTTTCAAGGCAAGCGCCAAAGCAAAAGTATCTTCATCAGCTGCAGGTTGATTCATGGTCCACAAATACAATTCATGGATGGCTTTTACTTCTGTATCTGGAAGTAATTCATGCGGAATTCCAATCAAAAAACCCATGTATTTCCAAAAATGAAATAAGCCTAAAACTTCTTTTTCGGAAGGTTTGAAACCAAGTGCGCGCAAGCCATTCAAGAAAACGATCGAAAAACCTAAATTCGTTGCAATCATATCCCATGCATTGAGAGGAATACCCCATTTATTGGTGTCCCAATCGGTTTTTTCTAAAATTTGAAGGCGAGAAAAAGCATGAATCAGGCGTGTTTGCAAAGCATATTGGTGCAATTGAAAACTCTCGAATGCTCCAGGAGCTACTACTTGAATCCAAAATTCAGTGGTCTCCAGCAAACGTTTGGAAGCACCTTTTTTCAAAGCTCCAGTATAAATCAAAGGTTTGTTAATCGCAGCAGATTCGTAACCACCCATCAATGCGTAATTTCGCAATACCATCAAGCCAAAAGCTCCAGAACGCTGACAGAATTGCGTTCCCTGATGAAGCAAATCCACATCGAGCCAATCCGGTGCGAGCCTCATTTCATCCACCATTTTTTTGGCGAAAGGAAATAGTTGGTCGTCTAATTTATTTTCCGTGAAGCAATTGTCAAATAATCGTTTTGCATCCGAAAAGGGTAATTTCAAAAACGTTTCTTTTACTACCTCATCTGCTTTATTATCCCACTCGAAATACAATGGAACACGTTGTCGCATCTCCGATTCAGAGGGAAATTCCTTCAGTTGTAGCAACAAATCAACACCCCTACCCTTTTCCCAATAATGCGAAAACGATGGCGATGGAAAGGTATAACGACTTGGTATCATGCTACGCAAACAATTGAAAATAAAAAAGCATGAGTCAAGAAGAAAAGTTTCCCCCTTTAACTCATGCTAAATGTAGTGTTTTAAACCTAAGCGATTACACCGTTTTCAATTTCGGCATCCAAATACGATTGAACGATATCAATTGCATTGTCAATTACGTCACTTAAAGCAACAATGAAAGTGCCGTCTTGAGCTAACGAAATCGCATGACGAATTGCTTCTGTTTCCAAAGTAACCACTTCATAAGTTGTAGCCTCTTTCGATTCTTCAATTCCTTCTAAAATCAAATTGATGATTTCTTGCTCTGTTCTACCGCGCAAGTGTTTTTCTTGTCGGATGACAATGTGGTCAAACATACGTGCTGCAATTTTCGCACATTCACGGATATCTTCATCTCGACGGTCACCAACTCCGGAAATGATACCAATTTTGCGACTTGCATCAATGTTTTTCATGAAGTCTTCAATCGCACGGTAACCATTTGGATTGTGCGCAAAGTCAATCATTACCTTAAACTTAGCAAATTCGAAGATGTTCATTCTACCTGGCGTTTGAGCTGCTCCTGGAAGGAAAGTCGTCAAAGACAGTTTAATATCTTCTGTTTTAAATCCATATAAATAAGCAGAAAGTGTTGCTGCTAATACGTTTGCAATCATGAAACGCGCTTTTCCATTCATCGTCAACGGAATGTGGTTGGCTCGTTCAACTCGGAATTTCCAATCTCCTTTTTTGATGGTAATGAAACCGTTTTCATAAATCGCAGCGATACCTCCTTTTTTACAATGTTCAACAATAGCAGGTGCATTTTCGTCCATGCTAAAAAGCGCAACGTTGCATCGTAAGTTAGAAGCAATTTCTAAGCAATTTTCGTCTTCACCATTCAAAACTGCCCAACCATCTTTTTTGATGCTTTCCACAACAACGGATTTAACGCGTGCCAAATCTTTCAAGTCGTGAATATCGCTTAAACCTAAATGATCTTCTTGAATGTTTGTAATAACACCAATGTCGCAACGACTAAAACCTAATCCTGCACGTAAAATCCCACCACGAGCTGTTTCTAGAACTGCAAATTCAACCGTTGGATCTTTCAAAATATATTCAGCACTAATTGGACCTGTCGTGTCTCCTTTTTCCAATAAGTGATTTTGCACATAAATACCGTCTGAAGTAGTGAATCCAACACGATAGCCGTTATTTTTAACGATATGAGCAATCAAACGTGTTGTTGTTGTTTTTCCGTTTGTTCCAGTAATAGCAATAATTGGAATACGCGATGGTTTTCCTGGAGGGTATAACATATCAATCACAGGAGCGGCTACATTTCTAGGCAATCCTTCTGCAGGAGCCAAGTGCATACGGAATCCAGGTGCGGCATTCACTTCCAATATAACACCTCCGTTTTCTTTAAGCGGTTCCGTTAAATTAGGTGCCATAATATCAATACCACAAACATCAAGTCCGATAACGCGTGAAATACGTTCCGCCATGAAAATATTTTCGGGGTGCATTAAATCCGTAACATCGATAGAAGTTCCGCCAGTGCTCAAATTTGCAGTTGATTTCAAGTAAACGATTTCGTCTTTCGCAGGAACCGTTTGCAGGGTATAACCCATTTTTTCCAACAATTCTTCCGTGTCGCGATCCACATCGATTTCGGTTAATACGTTCTCATGTCCGTAACCTCTTCGTGGATCTTTGTTGGTTTCTTCGATTAATTTTTCAATGGTATCAACTCCATTACCCACCACATTTGCCGGCACCCGTTGCGCAGCTGCAATTACTTTGTTATCAATCACCAAAACACGAAAATCGTAACCTGTAATAAAACGTTCAACAATCACACGACGTGAATATTTCTTCGCATACGCCAATCCTTCTTTTGCGTCTTCCCAATTAGTCACATTGATGGAAGCTCCTTTTCCATGATTTCCATCTAAAGGCTTAATAACAATTGGATATCCGATGGATTTTATGGTTGATTCTAAATCTTCTTCATCCACACAAATTGAACCTTTTGCAACAGGAATAGAAGTTGCGTCCAACATGCGTTTGGTTTGCTCTTTGTTGCAAGCAATGTC
>CAZHPL010000166.1:0-541 GCA_964534495.1 uncultured Lishizhenia sp. | reverse complement strand
TTGAATAATTCGAATACGCCAATCAAAATCATTTTTGTGTTTAACATTTCCTGAATTCAGGATTTCATTTCTTATTTTATAAATGTAATCATAAACTTCAGAATACTTAACTGAATCAAGGAATTTGTACCTAAACGAATCCAAGGAATATCTCGCGCAACGGCTTCATCGACAATACTTCCAGTACTTGGGCCAAGACGAACGTCTTCACGTATTTCTCGCATTTTGCGAATGTCAGCGTTCAAATCGTATTCTGTTCCTGCAATTAAGGCTTCGGCGATTCGAACGGAAGCTTCAGCGGCATACATACCTACTTTTTCTTCGATGTAATTGAAAACGACATTGTAAACACCAGGCGTTTTCGTTTCACGTGTACGTCCGAAACCTACTTCCATTCCAGCAAGTGATTGTATTTCTAAGGCAATGTGTTCAATCACATGCCCCATCCACGTTCCACGGTCAATACGAGAGAAAAAGCCACCTTTGTGACCTTCCGAACAACGGTGTTCAATCATTGTTGGCAAAAGGGCTTCAATGCGCT
>CAZHPL010000165.1:0-6879 GCA_964534495.1 uncultured Lishizhenia sp. | reverse complement strand
GATTTAAAGGAAAAACATGAGCTGTCAAAACTTAATCTTGGTGCTTTTTATAGCATTTACCAACCAACTTTTTGGTCAAATTTGGGAACAAACAGAAGCATTTCCAGGAAGCCCAAGAGATGATATTTCACATTTTACTATTTGCGATAAACACTATTTTGGTACGGGTAGAGAAGTTGGTTTTGGATGTACACGTGATTTTTATGCACTAAATAGTTCTACTAAAATATGGGAAAGCACTGCACCACTGCCAAATGGTAAAGAAAGACAGTATGCAAGCTCAATTACGTGGAATGGAAAAGGTTATTTATTTGGTGGAATTGACTGCTCGAATACTTACTTAAATGATTTATGGTGTTATGATCCAAATGATAATTCGTGGTCAGCCTTGCCCGATTTGCCGAGCATTGGAAGAGCCGGAATGGTCTCATTTATTCTTGCAGACACGTTCTATATTGTAGGAGGAAGAAATTCCGAAATTCTAACGGAAGTTTGGGGTTATGATTTACAAGCAAATACTTGGACTCAAAAAAGCAATTTACCCAATGATGGAATTTGGCGAGGTGTTGCATTTAGCTATTCTAATGAAGGATTTATTGGTTTAGGGAGAAATAATTTGAATAATCAAACGGCTTATAATACATCATTTTACAAATATTCTGCTGATACTGATACATGGTCATTGTTTCCAGAAATTACAATAAGTCAACGTAGTTATGCGGCAAGTGTTCAACGCGATTCTGTAGTTTATTTTTTTGGAGGAGTATTGCCGAATGGGACAATATCAACAGAAGTTTTTAAGCTTAATTTAGAGAATTATTCCATTCAAACCTTACCTGATTTTACGGCTGTTCCACGAAAAGGTGGTGCTTTATTTATCATGGATAATGACTTGTATTTCACAACGGGCGTTTCAACTGATACACGTTTTAATGAAACTTGGCGATTAACAGATGTTGTTTCTCAAATTGATTTGAGTTCATTGGGAATTATGGCTTATCCAAATCCTGTTGATAAAAGATTAACGCTTGAAGCATCTCATAAAATTGAAAAAATAGCCGTTTACAATGCAATGGGTATTCTTAAAATGTTTACGAATTGTAATGTCGATTATTGTGAAATTGAAACCTCAAATTTGCCGAATGGATTATATTTCTTAAGAATGGAATCAGGTAATTCAACTCAAAATAAAGTATTTATAGTGCATCATAAAAATTAAAGTTTTATATGAAAATACAACTTGATTTACATACGACTTTGAAGGGAAATGGCTTTTCTGCAATTGACTATCATGAGGGGAAATTCATTGTTATTGCGGATAATACTGAAGCAATTTTTGAATTGGATAGAGCAGGGAATTTTCTTGGAATTCAGGGTGATACTATGCAATTAGCGAAGAAAAGTAAACCCGATTACGAAGCGGCAACGTTTATTTCGTGGAACGGAAAATCGTATTTCATGCGCATGGCTTCTGGTTCTACTGAAAATCGACACAAACTTTCTTTGATTGAGTGGAAAACGAAGGAAGAAAGCATCTTTTCCTTGGCTAATTTCTATACTTTTTATCAAAAAACAGCGGATTTAAATCTTGCGGAAATAAATATCGAAGCACTTGTTTTTCAAAAAGATAGCTTGTTAATTTTTAATCGTGCGAACAATCAAATGTTGCAAATACAATTGGACTCCTTTTTTCATTGTTTACAACATGCTGATTTCGAACCGGAAATACGCGTACAATCCTTATCACTTGGAACTTTAAACGGATGTCCTTTGGGGATTTCTGGAGCATGTTCACTTGGAAATTCAATCTATTTTACGGCAAGCGCTGAACGTACCGAAAATTGGTATGATGATGGCGAAATTGAAGGCAGTTGTATTGGCTGTATTGCTTTAGATGAAGACTTTCAAATAACAGATTTAAAGATAGTTGAATTTAAAAATGAAAATGATTTGATGCGCACAAAACTCGAAGGAATTACCTGTGATGAAAGCCATTTTTATTTGATTTCAGACAATGACGAGCAAGCTTCTGAATTTTTCAAGGTTCGTATAATCGGCTAGAAGAATAGCAGAATCCCACGGCTTTGTTATCTTTGCGGGAAAATTAGAATTCAATGGCATTAAAATGTGGAATCGTAGGTTTACCAAATGTGGGGAAATCAACTTTATTTAATTGTTTATCAAACGCAAAAGCGCAATCGGCTAACTTTCCTTTTTGTACGATTGAACCGAATATTGGAACGATTTCTGTACCCGATCCACGTTTAGAAAAATTAGAAGAAATTGTTAATCCAGAGCGCGTTGTGCCCACTACCATGGAAATTGTGGACATCGCCGGTTTGGTGAAAGGTGCTTCCAAAGGTGAAGGTTTAGGAAATCAATTCTTAGCCAACATTCGTGAAACAGATGCCATTTTACACGTTCTACGTTGTTTTGACGATGGGAACATTATCCATGTGGATGGAAGTGTAGATCCTATTCGCGACAAGGAAATTATTGACATTGAGTTGCAATTGAAAGACCTTGAATCCATTGAAAAGAAAATACAAAGTTTGGCGCGTGTTATTAAATCGGGTGACAAAGAAGCTTTGAAAGAAAACGAATTAGCCATCAAAATCAAAGCTGGTTTGGAGCAAGGGCAATCTGTGAGAGGACTAGGTTTTTCTGAAGAAGAAATGGCGATTATTCATAAATTCAACTTGATTACATCAAAACCAGTCATGTATGTTTGCAATGTGGATGAAGCTTCCGTAAAAACGGGAAATCAACACGTTGAGAATGTGAAAAAAGCGGTTGCAGGTGAAAACGCGGAAGTGTTGATCATTGGTGCAAAAATCGAAGCGGATATTACAGAATTGGAAACGTATGAAGAGCGTCGCATGTTTTTGGATGAATTAGGTTTGGATGAACCCGGTGTGAACCGTTTGATTCGTTCTGCTTACAGCTTATTAAACCTTCAGACATATTTTACTGCTGGTGTTAAAGAAGTTCGCGCTTGGACGATTCACAAAGGAATGACTGCGCCACAAGCAGCTGGAGTAATTCACTCTGACTTTGAAAAAGGATTTATCCGCGCGGAAGTGATGAAATACAATGACTATACAACTTTGGGTTCAGAAGCAGCCGTTAAGGAAGCAGGAAAATTCAAAGTAGAAGGCAAGGAGTACGTGGTAGAAGACGGCGATATCATGCACTTTCGATTTAATGTGTAGTTAAAATTGAGTGGTATTCATTTTTAATTAGTTCTACTTACTTAGCATTTTAGTTTTTTCAATGGAGTAATTCGCTAATTTAGTGAGATGAAACATGCTAAGCCCCACCTAACTTTTACTTGCTCGAAGAAATTTAGTGAAATGAAACCTGACGAGTCGGGTAGGTTTTGTGTTGATTGCAAGATTTTAGTGAAAGATTTTCGGTCACTGAGTTCAACTGAAATTCAAAATGAAATTCAGACGAACAACACAGCACATCGTTGTGGTAATTTTTATGCTACACAGTTAGATAAACCCTTTGGAAATTGGAAAGATAAGCTCATATTGTGGTACCAAAACGTTCAAGTCGCAAGCTATCGTTTCAGAATAATAAAGCCCTTGATGATGTTTGGCGTTTCTTCTCTATTGATATTAACGGGCTGTCGTAGCAAACAACTCGCAGGCGCTTATGCCTACGATGCCGATACTTCCAAACAAGGTGGTAAATATCAGAAAGAGGTTAAGCAAGAAAAAACGAAGATTTAATAACGATTACTTCTAGAATTCCTAAACAATAACGAACGCCCCGACGGAGGCGGAAAGCTTTGCGTACGAACCTGCACAGCTACAAAGTCGAAACAGCGACCAAAGGAAGCTCGTTTGGGCTTTCTATTGGCGTAGCAATGTTAGCAGCAAACTTGCAGATGCAGACGGATTAGGCGCCAAAAACTTAGTTTAATTGATTTTGAACTTACAATACTTGATTACATGTCCTCGTGATGTGAACAGTTTTTCGTAATGTGTTTTAATGTGCAAAATATCGCGTGTTTGTGTATCTAAATCTTCAGGCATCGTTCCGTACAAATCCCAGGTTAATTCCAAACATTCGTAGTTATTTTCCTTGATTTGTTCCTCAGTATATTCAAAAAGTACGTCGCTATCAGTTTTCACATGCACCAAACCACCTGGTTTTAGCAATTGCCTATAGCGATTGATGAATGGGGGCGAGGTTAAGCGTTTGTTCGGCTTTTTGGGTTGAGGATCTGAAAAAGTCAACCAAATTTCATCCACTTCGTTTTCAGCGAAGTGATTGGTAATAAAATCAATGCGTGTGCGCAGAAAAGCAACGTTGTTCAATTCTGTTTCCAAGGCTTCTTTGGCACCAATGTAAATACGATTTCCTTTTAAATCGACACCAATGAAATTCTTCTCAGGAAAATGTTGACCCAGTCCAACAGCGTATTCACCTTTTCCACAACCTAATTCCAAAACAATGGGGTTGTCATTTTTGAAAACGCGCTCTCGCCAATGGCCACGCATAGCATTCAATTCACGCATTTCAGGTTCAAAAACGTTGTCAAACGTCTTGATAGCCGCAAATCTTTTCAGTTTATCCTTCCCCACAAATAACTCCTTTTAATCTTAACTATTTTCTCTGTTTGATAAGTTTACTTCCACTTCTTCCACAAGCGATTTCAAAATATTTTGATTTTTATTTTTTGCTTGTAAAATCATTTTACCACCGTCCATGTCCATTTCCATGTAGAAGTAATCCAATTTCTCAATGGATTTTGCTTCAGGATAAAACATGAAGATGGATTTATCTAATTTGTTAAAACTAAAGAACATACTGATTGATTTTTTTCCAAAACCTTCACATCCATTTGGCAATATTAATCTTCCTTTTCTTGGTAAAAACTCAGCTGAAGAACAACCCGTCAACGTATTTCCTTTCATTTCCAATTTTGCCATGTCTTCTTTTGCTCCACCTAAAAATCCTTGTGCAAGCGATTTCAAACCGTCACCCAAACCAACACGGAAACAAAACTCAGGTTTGTAAGAACCGTATTCATCCACTTTATCGCCCATCATCAAGAAAGCCATTTTACCTGTAATCAAGTTTGCCAAACCTTTATCTCCTGCGAAAGCCATTGCCATTTGTGCGTTTCCGCCACCCATTTTAGCCGCATCATTCAATACATTTGGCATGAACTCATTCATGAACTTTTGCAATTTCACCATGTTTAAATTCATCGCAAAACCACCTCTTGCATAACCTGAACCCAAGTTATTTACAACATCCATTGCATTGGGTTCCAAGAACATCCATTCTTTCAATTCATCGGAAAAGAAGTTAGTGGTTTCAGCAATGATGCGTCCGTTTTCAAAATTTACTTTCGTTTGAGAATAACAATCTGTCAAAATATCTTTCAATTCTTCCTTTTTGTCTTCTTTCATGTTGAATATTTTTTCGTAGCTGTTAACACCCGCTTCCATATCCGAACCGAAAACGATGTCACCATCCAACGCCAAAATCTCATTCACTTTATTGTCCGGTAAATCGCTTTTTAAGCCATCCAAAGCTTTTTCAATTAAGGCTTTTCCACCCGCTAGATTTTCTTTTGCAACCATCACGAAACGGTCTTTAGAGATACCGATGGCAACGTCATTGCTACCATAAAAGTCAAAATCATTTCCTTTTTTGATAGTATATCCCTTTTTCTGAATTTCTTTAGATAATGCTGCTTTGTCTTTTACTTCAGCAAACGCATAAATTGTACCTGCTTCCTCAAGATTATCCGCACCTTCAATCGCAAAATAGATGGGTTTATTGGCATCAATTACCTTTTCAACCAATTGAAATTCTTTGGCGATTTCATTCCCCACTTTATCGATTTTTTTGTATTCCGCTTTGTCCATGATGGCTTTCACTTTCACGGATCCAAACATCACTACGTTTTCGTTGCTTTCAACAAACGCGGCAACATCTTCATTGATGGTACGATTTTCATTCGAAGTACAACTCCACAATATTAAAGGGAGTGCAAGGCAGTAAATTAGGTTTTTCATTAGGTGTGATTTTGCTGCGAAATTATAACTTATTTATTCTACTTGCGAGTATTCTGAAAATTGGTTGATAACAAATGAAAATTGTTTAAAACTACTTAGAGATTTGGCTGCTATTTCCGTCTCCGTTTGCAAGTTTGTTCAGCGCATTGTTACGCCTTGATTTCAAAGCAAACGAGCTTCTTTCAGTCGCTGTTTCCTTTTGAAAAGCTGTGCATTCGCTTTCACAAAGCTTTCCTACTTCGCCGGAGCAGGGATTTTAATTTGAAAATGAATCGATTTGAAAATTTGAAAATGGGGATTTTTATTGCAATACAAATGTTTTAGGTTTGGGTTTAAACCCGCACTTATGAAAACCACTCCATTTTCACAACCGTTTCAACGGTTTAATTTCCCAAAATAAACTTTGTTTTCATATCAAATTATTCATTATCAATCGAGTCTCAAACAAAATCCAGTGATTACCATTCCCATCGTTTGGCATCGTTCAACTCCATTTTATTTGCCATTTATTTTTATATTTGAGAGAACGGCAAATAAAATGCTGAAGAGGTTATGGTTAATTACAATAATGCTCAATAACATTCGAGAAAATATTGAAAACGCGCAGGAACAAGCAAAACAAAAATTAAGCTTGATGCTGAACAATAGGGGTTATCAATTGGTAACAGATATCCATAATACCGATGGAATTGAAACGAGAATTTACCAATGGAAGAACACAAAGAATGGTCATTGTATACAATTGATCTGGGACGGTAAAGAGGATTGGTTTGATTTAGGAGAATTTCAATACACAGGTGATTTGAACTATTTGAATGCAACCCAAATTTTGCTTGTT
>CAZHPL010000164.1:0-7054 GCA_964534495.1 uncultured Lishizhenia sp. | reverse complement strand
TTAATGGGAACGTCCAACTTTAACGATTGCTGTGCTGTTGCTATCCCAAAGGAAAAGAGTACAGCCAATAAATTGATTTTTTTCATGTTTTTGTCTTTACTCTAAATACAACACCATTCCACTTTGGTAATCAACTTCGTATTCTAAACCAATGGTTTGCAATCCTGTGATTCCATTCATGAATTTCCAGGTGATGATTCCCGTTTTGTCTTCCACACTTCCGTTTTTAGTGTCGCCACGTTTCACCTTGATGTCTTCTTGATTCGAAATCGGGAATTGATCTTTGACAATCACAGGGATGTTTGCTCCGCCATTGTTCTTCAATTTGATTTCCCAAACCGTATCAATTTTACGGCGATTTCCAACGACTTTCGTTTTCGTTTTGTCCTTGACACGCGTGCGTTCGATGCTCACTTTGTTGTCTTTACCTAGAGAAAGAGAAAGCGTGTCTTTTGTAGAATTCACATCCAAATAGGTTTTACCCAAATACGTTCCATCGAAGTAGATATTGGATTCGCCACTCATCAAATTCAATTTTTCCCAACCAACCACTTGCGCTGAAAGGTAAACACTTGGGTCTAATTTTGGAACAGCATGATACTCATAGTTGGCAGAGAGTTCATAACTGGCAATACCAACACTGTGGTCCATACCGTCAGTAGGAATCGTCATTTTGGTTTGAACCGTGTATTCCACGCGCAAATCTTTTTTCTCCTCAACCGCTACCACTTTGTTGGCATAGTTTTGCTGAATTTCAGAAGCATCATATTTCTTATCATAGTCTTTTTCGCCTGCTTTTTTATTACGACTTCTTGCACCTCTTAACTGAAGTTTGCTCTCTAATTTTTCAGCTACTTCTTCTTCAATGTAAACTTCAACAGGAATAGCTTCATCATAAGCACTTACCACAACTTCCTCCAATTCTGTTACTTGTTCATCAATAAAGACTTTCAAATAAGCGGAGTTTACGTACACATCTTTCGCTTCATAACCCACAAAACTGATGTGTAGATAACTTTCGTTTTTCGGTACTTGTAAGGTGAATTTTCCGTCAAAATCTGTCACAACGCCACCAACATTTGGATTTCCTGCAAAGGTTACTCTAGCAAAAGGCAAAGGTTCACCTGTTTTTGAATCCATGACTTGTCCTGAAACTTGCTGCCCAGAGAGATTAATGGTATTCGGTTGTGTTTGAGCCGTTTGATTGTAAGTGGGGTAATTGTTGTAGTACAAATACCACGGTTTCAAATCGGGTTCTTTTGTGTTTTGATACGGATCATTGGTCGAAAGTACCATGTCCACATCTTTCCATTCAATACCTGTAGTTTGGCTTACTTTTGCTTTTGCTTCCACTTTCAAAGGTTGACCAATACCTGCGCTACGCAAATCGTAGAAGGGTTTCCACGTTGCATTGGGCGAAAGGTAATTCACTTCAAACAAGGCTTTTGTAGCTTTTGCCACGTCGATTTCAACGGTAATTTCTGCGAAATTTTTCACGGGCTTACTGCGCTGACTGATGATTTCTTGTTCCAAGCGATTCATTTTGATGCTCAAGTCTTCCAACTCACGACGGATCTTGGTTTCACGATTGCGAATTTCGGTAATACGTTCGTGCATAAAGGTGTACGCCTCTTTCAAATCCGTTGTTTTGATGCCGGTTTGATATCCTTTCAGTTCTTGATTGCGCATCAATAAATTCTTATCCATTTCCAAGATGGAATATTCGTTTCTCAAAACGCGATCTTTTTCTTTCAAGGTTTCTTTTTCCGTGTTCAAACGCTTCACTTCGTCCAAAGCTAAGGTGTTGTCTTCGAACGAACTTTTTGTTTTTACCGCTAAAATGGTAACCTCACCACCCGCTTTCACTTGAACGGTGTTCGGATCGATGAATGAAGTCAATTTTTGGAACACAATTTCTTGCTTTCCTTTTTCCAAACTGATTTCTTTGACATGACTGATTTGAGCACCTGAAAGGAAAACCGTCACTTTTTTGATCGGAACTTCTAATTTCGTTACTTGCTGTGCCGTGGCTATTCCAAAGAATAAAGCGGCTGAAACTAATAGTATAGCTTTCATAGTTTCTTGTTTTTTATTCTAAGTAAAGTGTCATTCCGTTGGAGAAATCAACGTTGTAATCAAAAGTGAAAGTTTGAGTGCCCGTAAGACCTTTCAAGAATGACCACGTAATGATTCCCGTTTTGTCGTCTAAAGTTGCACCAATAATATCGCCATGTTTCACTTTAATGTCTTCGTTGTTGGAAACAGGGATTTGATCTTTGATGATTAACGGAATGTTGGCTCCGCCATTGTTTTTCACTTTCACCTCCCAAGTTACCTCGAATTTTTGACGCGAGCCAATTGTTTTGGTTTTTGATTTCTCTTTCACGCGTTTTCTTTCGATGCTGATTTTATTGTCTTTACCAAACGAAAACGATAAAGTGTCTTTCGTTGAATTAACATCTAAATAGGATTTACCCATAAAAGTTCCATCAAAATAGATGTTCGATTCTCCGCTCATTAAGTTCAATTTTTCCCAGCCACTTACTTGTGCAGCAAGGTAAACACTTGGGTCAATTTTCGGAACGGCGTGGTATTCATAACTGGCATTCAAATCAAAATTGGCAATGTTTACACGGTGTTCCATTTCATCGGAAGGAATGCTCATTTTGGAAGTGATGGAATATTCTACACGCATGTCTTTTTTCTGTACAATCGTAACCGGTTGATTGTAGTTCCAGCCTGTTGTTACTGATTGTGCACGTTGATCGAACAACATTTTTCCTTTTTTCTTGCCACTTGTAGGTAAGGCCTGAATCGTTTGTTCGTTTACGCTGTAATAACCATCTACAAACGTTTCTCCGCTTGCGTCGCCGTCAGCCCATTGATAAGCTGCACCACCTAAGTTTTTCGTTCCTTCATAATTAACAACGTCCAATTGTACATCTTGCGGTCTTAAAAAGAACTTCAAATAAGGAGCTGTAATTTGTAAAGCCGCTTCTTCATAACCAACAAAAGATGCTTTTACCCACGTTTCGCCTTTTGGCACAGTCAATTCAAATTTTCCGTCAAAATCACTCACTGTACTTACGTTTGGATTATTATAAAAAGAGATTTTTGCAAATGGTAATGGTTCACCTGTCGATGCATCAATGATTTCTCCTCGCAATTTTTCTCCATCGAAACTAACGCTTGGTAAAGCACGCTGCGTTTGCTGTTGTTGTTTCGGGTAATTGTTGTAATAAATGTACCAAGGATTCAAAGTGGGTTCTTGTGCATTTTGATAGGGATCATTGGTGGAAAGCACTAAATCAACGCTTTTCCAATCCTGCCCTGTGGTTTGTGTTACGTTTGCTTTTGCTTCTAGGCGAACAGGTTTTCCAATCCCATCACTGCGCATGTCGTAATAGGGTTTCCATGTTGCACGTGGTGTAATATAATTGCAGAAAAGAGTGGCACTAGTTGCTTTTTCAACATCAACTTCCACAATGATTTCGGAGTAATTGATAACTGGTTTGCTGCGTTGACTAATGATTTCTTGCTCCAATTGGTTCATCTTTTTTTGGATGGCTTCCAATTCCTTAAAAATATCCGATTGACGAACAGTGATTTCATTCAATTTTTGGTGCATAAAAGCATACGCTTCTTTCAATTCTGTAATTTTAAGTCCTTGTTCTTGACCTTTCAAATCGCGATTGCGCATCAATAAATTCTTATCGAATTCCAAAACGGCGTATTCGTCGCGCAAGTTCTCGTCTTTAATTTCCAATTCTTTGCGTTTCGCATTCAAGGTCTTAACTTCCTCGCTACTGATTTTTTGGTCTTCGTAATTTTTACGCGTTCGTACCGATAAAATAGTCAAATCACCCAAGGCTTTTACTTGAACGGTATTAGGGTCGATGAAATCCGTCAGTTTTTGAAAAACGATGCTTTGTTTACCCGGTTGAAGACTGATTTTTTCTTCGTGAAACAATTGAGCGCCCGTAAAAAATACAGTGGCTTTTTTCAAATCGGCCGTGATGTTTGTTTCTTTTTGCGCTAAAAACAAATGAGCGACAGCCAAAAACACAAGTGAAAGGAATGTTTTTTTCATAAGTAAGTTTATTACGAGATGCAGATACACCTCATTTTCCATAAAGTTCAATTGAAATTGCAGAAAAAAAGCAATTCAATTGGTATTCGTTGTTATCAACGTTTAAATGCCAAAAATAGTCTTTTGGGAGAGAATAATCGTTTTCTAAAAAATTCTAAAGAAAGCCTTTTTACAAAGTTGACTTAAACGAAGAGGATATTCCTCCATGCTGTCGGAATGACTTTTGAAAAGGTAAATAAGGCGAAAATGATAGCATTTTCGCTGATAGCCCTCTAACCTAGGTCATTTCGAGTGAAACGAGAAAAATCACATTAAAAATATGATGTCGAGGATTTCTTACTTCAAGAATGGAAAATCCAAACCTTTCAAGTCGATTTTGAATAAGTCGTAGTTGTAAACTCCGTCACTTTCGGCAATTCCTGCCAAAACAGCTACACCTAATTCTTTGTAAAATTGAAAATGTGTATCGTCGTCAACTGTGTTAAACGTTGCACCTAAATTCACTGGATCACTCCATTTTCCGTTTCCTTGATTTTCGACGTAATAAATGTCGTAGCCACCCATACCTGGCAAAGCATCAGAAGAGAAAAACAAGTATTTTCCGTCAGGTGTAATGAAAGGCGTTGTTTCGCGACCATTGGTGTTGATGCTTTTTGGTAATTCTTTAGCAATTCCCCACACGTTATTTTTTTTGTCAACGGTGTAGATGTCCGTCAAACTTTTGTCACCATTTCTATCGGAAACAAAGTACATCGTTTGTGAATAGGATTCGTCTTCGTTGTACAAAGTGTCTGTAATACAAGCCGCTCCTTCAAAATAAGAACTATTGATAGAAGGATTTTTGATAACATCATTATTTCCCCAAGTGCCAGCAATATCCGTATTCATTTCAAAAATCTCAGAGCTTGTCGTTGTTTTTTCTTTGGAAGCACTTGTGTTGATGGTTCCCAAACCGTACAATCCATCTCGTGTCATGAAATTAATAGCGTCAAAACCTTCGGTGTTAATTCCGTCTAGGGTTTCAGCATTCAAGTCCCATTCAAATTCAGTTGGATTCCAAACGGCATGATAAATATCTTCGAAAAAACGTTGGTCTTCTGGGTTCATTTTATTTCCAGTAGTTTCAGAATTTCTTGCTGTGAAAAACAAGTGTTTGCCGCCATCCACAAGAACAGGCCCGTATTCGTCAAATTTTGTATTCAATTTATTGGACAAAGGTTTTCGGATGTTTTTTACACCATCTTTTTTCTGGTTTAAGGCAAATTCACATTGAGCGATGTATACAGGAACGTCAAACTCTTTTGCTTCACGATCACCCATTGCTTCTTTCGCTTTTTTGAAATGAGCTAAAGCAGCTTCGATGTTTCCAAGTTTGTGATTCACGCGTCCCAATAATAACAACAACTCAGCGTTTTCTTTGTCTTTAGTTAATTCCATTGCCTTGTTGCCGTCTTCCAAAGCTGAACTGTAACTATTGATGTCAAATTCTGAAGTAGCCAACCAAAGATGCGCTTTCCATGAATTAGGGTCTTTTACTTTTGCTTGTTTGAAAGTCATTAACGCATCGGATGTTCTTCCTGCATTGTATAATTCGGTACCGTTTCCAATTAATTTGGAGCAAGCAATTTTGTCAAAAAATTTTGTTTTTTGTTGGCCAAAAGCCGATAATCCAATGGATAAACCTAAAATAGAAATGACGATTCTGTGCATTGTTGTTTATTTATTGGAACAAAGAAACGAAACAAATTGTTACAGCAGGCTTGTAATTTTCACACATTCTGTTGTTTATACTTCGCGAAATTTCACTTGATTTTTTTAGTTCTAGTTAAATATCGTTGGAAGCTCACTAATTTTGCACCAAAAATTTCAGCATGGGTTTATTTCAAAAGAAGTGGTTTCGCATTCCTTTTTTTTCGTTTCTATACATTTTCGCAGCCATTGGCTTTTTCTTGACAGCATCATATGTGGCAATCAAATTTCGTTTAACCGATGAAAGTGGAAGTGTGGATGTCAACAATCGTTATTTTCAATCCATTAAAGGAAAATACAATCAATCGTATAAATTGACCAATGAAGAAGTAAAGCGTTTGCATTACGAAGCCTTGGAACGCATTTTATTGTTGAATCGCTTTTACCCGAAAAATGCGCAGTTTATATTAAATGCTTGGCGCAAGTCAAACAATGAACTTGAGGTATTGAGAATGTTGGATGCTGTTGATATTCAATTGAAAGACAATAAGCCTTATGTACAAGCAAAAAAACACTTAAAGCAACAAATTCATAGGCCTACGAGTTACTCGCGTTTAAGTGTTTATGAATGGATGAACATTGAGGAATGGCAAGCGTTTAAAATTGCTGTAGCGAAAGACAAACAATTGATTGATTCTGCTGCCAACTTGACGGGTGTTGAACCACGTTTGATTGTATGTTGCTTGGTGGGAGAACAAATTCGCTTGTTTAATTCCAATCGTGAAGACTATAAAAAATGGATTGGACCTTTGAAAATTCTCTCTGTAGAATCCATGTATTCATTTGGTGTAACGGGAATTAAGGAGCACACAGCGATACAAATTGAGCAACATTTAAAAGATTCAACGAGCGTTTATTATTTGGGTAAGAAATACGAACATCTGCTGGATTTCAAAACAGGCGATCCACAATCTGAACGCATTAATCGCTTGACTTCTTTTCGCAATCATTTTTACTCATACATGTATGCTGCGATTTTTTTGAAACAAGTTAAAAAACAATGGGAGCGAGCAGGATTTCCGATTGACAATCGTCCTGAGATTTTAGTGACTTTGTTTAATGTAGGGTATCCACAATCTGTACCCAAATCAAATCCACGCGTTGGAGGTTCAACAATTATGGTTCGCGACAAACCTTATACCTTCGGTGCAATCGCTTTCCAATTCTATTATTCAGGTGAGTTGTTTAATTTATTTCCGTTTAAAAAAGCGAAAT
>CAZHPL010000163.1:3603-7062 GCA_964534495.1 uncultured Lishizhenia sp. | reverse complement strand
TAAATTCATAATATAAAAATTAATTAGGGGTGCAAAGGTACGAAAACAATCTGAATTACCAAGAAATCCAAGTAAAAATAAAGCTTTTTTGATTAGTTAAATGGCTCTGATTCACTAGAAATTAAAGACCTAATTTTATCACCTAGCTTTTCAATTTGAGAATTTCTGCAAAATAAAGAACGCTCAAACTGAAATTTGATAATCACTATCACCAAACTGCTGTTAATATAACTTGACAGTAGTGGTGTTTAAAGTTAGATTTCGCAATACTTTTGTGCAAAAATTAGTAACTATGAATAAAATATCAGCTTTTATTTTATCCGGATTATTGCTGGCTGCATGCGGTTCTTCCGACAAATCAGAAAAAATAACATCAACAAGAAATGCCTCGGAAAACTCACAATCTTCTAATTCAAAAAACGAAGTAAAAAAAGAGAGTTCTAATAGTGAACTCAATAATATAGCCTCTTTCCTTGGAGGAACAACACCAAAAAGTGTTGGTGATTTTTCTTCAGCTTTTAGTTCTCCTAGTTGGAAATCACATCAATCTACCTTAAATACCGCATGGGAAAAAGCAATGAAAGAAAAAATAAACCCCATGCGTGAATGGTCAAATACAGAAAAAATCGGTAAAAAAACAGAAACACTTTTTTACCCATTTAGTGGAGCTGACTTCTTACATGTTTATTCTGCAAATCAAGATTATTCAACGTATTATCTTTTTGGTCTAGAGCCTCCTGGTGAGATTCCAAAAAAAGAAAATATACTCAATCCTTCATTAACAAGTAATATTCTTAGCACCATCTATAAATCCGTTGATGAAAATTTAAACCAAAGTTTTTTTCACACAAAATACATGGCAGTTGAATTCAACAATCCAATCTTGAAAGGTACAATTCCTGTTTTTATGTTTTTTATGAATCGAATGGGTGTTGAATTGACTAGTATCACTCCTGTTACTTTTGATGAGAAAGGTGAAATTATACCTGCCAAAGACTTTTCAAAAGGTGTAAGAATTGGATTTATCGATGCTGGTAAAAATAAAGAACTTTTCTATTTCTCTGGAGATATTTCTAACGGTGGAATGACAGGAACTCTTGGTCTAAAAAATATGGTAAATAGAATCTCAAAAGATGCTTCAACCATGATTAAATCAGCCTCTTATTTGTGTCACTCAGCTCAATTTTCAATCATCAAAGATATTATAATTTCAAACTCCTATTCAATCATGCAAGACGATACTGGAGTTCCATTTAAATTTTATGATCAGGCTAAATGGAATATTAGACATTACGGTGTTTACACAAAACCTATTACCATATTTGCAAGTTGCATGCAACCTGATTTAAAATCTGCAGTTGCAGGAAAAGAGAAACCACTAAACTTCAGATACGGCTACAATACACCGCCAAATATGATGGTCTCTGTGAGAAAGTAAAATGTAACCAAAAGAAGGTACGTCGTTTCGGGGTTATTCATTTTAATCCCAATATTTATGAAACGACTATTGCTACTTGGCGGACTATTATTTTGTTTTGCCTTTGCTTACAAAAAGTACGAAAAATCTTCTTTAGATACGTCAGAAAAAATATGTAACCTCCCCTTAAATTGGGAATCCTCAATTGGGAATGTTTCCTTCAGAACCAATATTGCTTCCTTAAATGGAGATATTGTAATCGGTTCAAATGGAGGCAATTACATGGATTATTTTCTTGATAAAGGAAATGGAATTTATGTATTAGATCCTATTACGGGTAAAACAAAACTGACATTTGCCAACGAACGCTTTGGAGACATGGATGTCAATGGTGTGCTTGTCTACAACAATAACATCTATTTTGGAAACGACAACGACGAAATCATTTGCGCAGATTCAAAGGGTGAAATTATTTTTAGACAAGATGCCTCGGGCGATGTAGAACATCGACCTATTCTTCTCAATTCACCAACTGGTGATCAAATCGTCTTCGCAATGGAAACCGGCGAAGTCAGATCAATAAATCCAACGAATGGTGCAATAAATTGGACCTATTATCATCCTGAATTTGATGGGTATAAAACTTCAGATAGCCGAATAGCCTTCAAACTTAAAATGCATTTCTATTCTGGAGATCGCTTTTTTCTTGAACCAAAATTACTTGACATTAATAATGACAAAATCAATGATCTAATTTACATCGCTGATGGGAATGATATTCATGCAATTGATGGAAAAAATGGAAAGCAACTCTTAAGAATTAAAAATGATTATCCTAAGGAATATTACGGAACTTATCATTGCAATCTTTTTAGAACGAGCCCTGCTCTCTTACAAACAAAAAAAGGGAATTTTCTAATGATTCCTTTTTGGTCTCCAACTGAAGGTGAGTTCAGCTATGAAAAAACCAGAAATCAGTTGCGTTTTTACAACCTATCAGGCCAAGAGGTAAAGCGAGTTGATCTACCAGATGTTCACAGAACATATTCCATGACACAAAGAGGGAACCTAGTTTTTTTCTCAAATCACTGCTTGGATTTTTCTGAAGGGATTGACCAATTCACGATAACCCAATTCGATGAATCTATTATCAATAAATACAGTCCTCCTCGAGTTGCTGAAAAATCTCTTACAATAAATGGGGATGAATGTCTTCTGCTTTCATTTGAACATGGCTTTAAAAACCATTCAGAAAGTGAGGACGCAGATGATATATTTACTTCAATTTGTATATACAATCTACGAAAAAAGAGTTTTGAGCAAATCCACCACACAACTGTAACAAGTGAGTTTGTTCCGATACTCGGTGATTTTAATAAAGACGGTAAAACTGATTTTTTACTGGGTTGTCACAACGGCAAGCTTTACAATTTTGACTTAGGTCTTGACGCTAAATCTATTAACCATTAATTCTTTCCATCATGAAAAAGCAAGAACGATTGGATTTCAAAAAAGAAATCGCATTAGTAGCAACATTATTTGGTCTTTGTGGCTTCGGGTTGTATCAATTTTCAAAAATACAAGATAAACCCGTTGTCAAACCATCGGTTAAAACAGAAAATACAGTTCAAAAAGAATCCTATTTATTGGGAATAAACGAGCCATTAGATAAAACAATAGCTTACACTGAGATCGAGTTTGATGCAGCGCAAGGCGTTGATTTTCATCAGCCTAGTGGAACAAACGTACGAATTCCAAAGGACGCTTTAGTCGATTCAAAGGGGAAGAAAGTAACTGGAAAAGTACGAGCGAAATTTCGAGAAATGCACAATGCGAAAGACATCTTTTTATCAGGAATTCCTATGCAAACCGATGAAAATAGAGGGCTTTTCCTAGAATCAAATGGTATGATGGAGTTGCGTGTATTACAAGGTGAAAAAGAACTGAGATTACAAGAGGGAAATACTATTGATATTGCCCTTGCAGCATTTGAACAACCAACTAAAGAATTCAAATTATGGAAGTTAGAAAAAGATAAAAAA
>CAZHPL010000163.1:0-3593 GCA_964534495.1 uncultured Lishizhenia sp. | reverse complement strand
TTTCAGGTGGCTACACAACTGTTCAGACTGATCGAAAAAATCAAAAATTATTAGCGCTTGACGAAGAAAAAAAGAAAAGAAAATCAAAAAAAGATTCTGGGAATGGTGATTTTCAATTTACATTCAATTCCAATCTTAAGAATTTTCCGCACATGGCCTCATGGAATGGAGTTACTTGGAAACTTCTTACTCCTGATCCTAAATTTCCAACTGAGAACATCGGAAGAATTGATTGGACGGATATAAAAATGGAAAAAATACCTGGTAGTAAAAATCAATATGCTATTGAATTAACTTATTCAAATTTTGATTATTCCAACAACCTTATTGAGGAAAAATGCAAAATCACCGCTATTCCTGCAGATTTATCCAAAAAAGATCTTAAAGCAATAGAAGCAGATTTTGCCGCGAAAAGTAAGGAGTACGAGGAATTCTTGAAATTAGCCAAAAAGGAAGAAGACCGTTTGAAAGCAGAAGCCTCTTTACTAAATAAATTTTCGGTTAGTGGTTTTGGAATTTACAACATAGATAAATTAACAGATGCAGAACAGTTGGTGAAGTTAGACATGCATTTTGATTTTGAAAGTGAAATGCTTTTGTCAAAAAATCCGGTTCAACTTATGGTAATTGCAAAAGACCGCAACACCGTATTAAACTTCCTACCCTCTTCTTGGAAAAGCATTCCATAACTCGGGCCAAAAACAGAATTGGTTGCTGCACTTCCAGATGGATCATATGCCTATGTTGATGCAACCACATTTAATGCGGCTGTTCCTGAAAGTAAATTGTCGAGAACGTATCAAAATTCTGTTACTCTGAAAACCAGAAGACTGAAAAAAGATGAGATAAATAATGTTTTCTAGATAAACCAATTTAAGTTTTGAGAACTACCTTTGCGGTATGTTTGTAGAAATTAACCCATTTAATATTGATCAACGACTGATTAATCAGGCTGTAGAAATTCTTCAAAAAGGAGGAATAATAATCTTCCCAACCGATACAGTCTATGCGATTGGATGTGATTTATACAATAAAAAAGGGCTTCAAAAACTCGCTGATTTTAAAGATGTAAAATTGAACAAGGCTAATTTTTCAATTATTTGTCACGATCTTTCAAATCTTTCAGAATACACAAAACAAATTGAAAGACCGATTTTTAAATTGTTGAAACAGAGTTTACCAGGACCGTTTACATTTATTTTAGATGCATCGCCAAATGTTCCAAAGTTATTTGACTCCAACAAAAAAGAAATTGGCATTCGGATACCAAACAATGAAATAACGTTGGCACTGGTTGAAAAATTAGGTAATCCAATGGCTGTAACTTCTTTGCATGATCATGAGGATGAAATCATGGAATATTTTTCTGATCCTAACGCCATCTATGAACGAATGGATGAGGAGGTTGATATGATTATTGACGGAGGGTATGGGAACCTAAAAGGATCTACAATAATTGATTGTACTGATGGGTCACCAATTTTAATTCGTGAAGGATTAGGAATTTTACCCGATTAATTAGCAAGGAATGAAATCAAATGAAAAGTTTAGCTGAAGTCATGCTGTATTTTAATGCTTTCATTTTTTGATGTACTTTTGTATCTTACATTTCATCTATGAAGAATATCCGTAATTTTTGTATTATAGCTCACATCGACCACGGTAAAAGTACACTTGCTGATCGCTTGTTGCAAACAACAGGAACTATTGCAGACAGAGATATGCAAGCACAAGCATTGGATGATATGGATCTTGAGCGTGAACGCGGAATTACGATTAAAAGTCATGCCATTCAAATGAATTATACTTTTGAGGGTCAAGACTATGTATTAAATTTAATTGACACTCCCGGACACGTAGATTTTTCATACGAAGTTTCCCGTTCAATAGCAGCGTGTGAAGGAGCTTTATTAATTGTAGATGCCACCCAAGGAATTGAAGCACAAACCATTTCAAATTTATATTTAGCAATCGAACACGATTTGGAAATCATTCCTATTTTAAATAAAATGGACTTGCCTAGTGCGATGCCAGAGGAAGTTTCCGATCAAATTATCGATTTGATTGGCTGTAAACCTGAGGAGATTATTCCTGCATCCGGTAAAACAGGTTTAGGCGTTAATGATATTTTGAAAGCTGTTATTGAAAGAGTTCCCGCTCCCAAAGGCGATGAAAATGCACCACTACAAGCGATGATTTTTGATTCGGTATTTAATTCCTTCCGAGGAATTATTGCTTATTATCGAATTTTAAATGGAACGATTCAAAAAGGACAAAAAGTTAAATTTTTCAACACAGGAAGAACCTACATCGCAGATGAAATCGGTGTTCTTAAAATGGATTTACTCCCGAAAAACATCGTAAAAGCTGGTGATGTAGGATACATTATTTCTGGAATTAAGCAAGCCAATGAGGTAAAAGTTGGGGATACAATTACTGGAGCAGAAAATCCGTGTGATAGTGCTGTAAAAGGATTTGAGGATGTAAAACCAATGGTCTTTGCCGGAATCTATCCTGTTGATACAGAAGATTACGAAGAATTGCGTTATTCAATGGAGAAACTGCAATTGAATGATTCATCGTTGGTTTTTGAGCCTGAATCTTCTGCCGCTCTTGGTTTTGGATTCCGTTGTGGCTTCTTAGGAATGTTACACATGGAAATCATCCAAGAAAGACTTGAGCGTGAGTTCAATATGACCGTAATTACAACAGTTCCAAACGTATCATACCATGCCTTTATGCGCAAAAACCCAGATGAAATTCTGGTGGTAAACAATCCATCCGAACTTCCAGATCCTGGAGCAATGGAACGTATTGAAGAACCCTATATCAAAGCTCAAGTAATCACAAAATCAGAATACGTTGGTTCAATTATGACGCTATGCATTGAGAAACGAGGGGAATTACGAAATCAAGTTTACCTTACACAAGATCGCGTAGAGTTGACCTTCGAAATGCCCCTAGCTGAAATCGTTTTTGACTTTTACGATCGCTTGAAAACTGTTTCTCGTGGTTATGCTTCTTTTGATTATCATCCAATCGGCTACAAGCAATCCGATCTTATTAAAATGGATTTGTTGTTGAATGCCGAACAAGTTGATGCGCTTTCAGCATTGGTTCATAGAAGTAATGCATTCGATTTAGGAAAACGCATTTGCCTTAAATTAAAAGAACTTATTCCGAGACAGCAATTTGAAATCCCAATCCAGGCTGCTATCGGCGCTAAAATCATCGCTCGTGAAACCATCAAGGCCTTGAGGAAGGACGTAACTGCAAAATGTTATGGAGGAGATATTTCTAGAAAAAGAAAATTACTTGAAAAACAAAAAGCAGGTAAAAAACGCATGCGTCAAGTTGGACGAGTTGAAGTACCTCAAGAAGCGTTTTTGGCCGTATTAAAATTGAATGACTAGAAGGCCTTTGGTTTTACCAATCTTTAATTTCCACTATTTCCCTCAGGGATCATAGCATCTCAAATCTTCTATAGCGAAGGAATAATTTTAATTTTACTTAAATATTATAAGTAATTTTGTAATTATTCAATTTATTCGATACAATGAACGTTGACAAAAAAATCTTAGCAGCCGTTAAAA